>CAZEGY010000084.1:0-10888 GCA_964511815.1 uncultured Rhodovulum sp. | reverse complement strand
CCGCGGTTGGTGTACTTCTTGGCGATCGAGATGACGAGGCGGAGGTTGGCCTCGACCATCTCCTTCTTGGCCTGGCGGGCCTCCTTCTCGCCCTTCTGCACCTGGTTGACGATGCGGCGGAACTCGGAGATGTCGACGCCGACGTGCTGGCCGACCTCGGCCATCTCGCCGCGGACGTCCTCGACCTTGTCGCGGAAGCGGCTGACGAGCTGGTCCCAGCCGCGGGTCTTCCGCCCCCCGACCCGGTCGAGCCAGCCAGGCTCGAGCTCGGAACCGCGGTACTCCTCGATGAACTCCTGGCGGTTGACGCGCGCCTGGTCGGCGAGCTTCACCATCGCCGTGTCGAGCGACATGATCTTGCGGTTGATGCCGTAGAGCTGGTCGACGAGAGTGTCGATGCGGTTCTGGTGGAGGTGGAGCGAGTTGACGAGCTCGACGATCTCCGAGCGCAGCCGCTGGTAGTCGCGCTCCTGCCCCGAGGTGAAGCTCTCGTCGCGGTTCAGGGTCGCGCTGATCCGGTCGTCCTGCATCTCGGCGAGGCGGGTGTAGTAGCCGGCGATCCGGTCGAGGGTCTCGAGGACCTGCGGCTTCAGCGCCGCCTCCATCGCCGCGAGCGAGAGGTTGCCCTGGTCCTCGTCCTCCTCCTCGTCGGCATCGGGGGCGGCCGGGGCCTCCTCGTCGTCCTCTACGGCCACGTCATCGGCGCCGTTGACGACGGCCGGGCGCGCCGCGGGCTCGGGCCTGGGCTTCGCTGCGGGGGCCGGGCGCGGAGCGGGGGCGGGCTCGTCCGGGAGGACGCTGTCGATCTCGTCGGCTTCCATCTGGCCCGAGAACGTCGTCTCGAGGTCGATCACGTCGCGCAGCATGATCTCCTCCTCGAGGAGCTCGTCGCGCCAGACGGTGATGGCGTGGAAGGTGAGCGGGCTCTCGCAGAGGCCCGCGATCATCGTGTTGCGCCCCGCCTCGATGCGCTTGGCGATGGCGATCTCGCCCTCGCGCGACAGGAGCTCGACCGAGCCCATCTCGCGGAGGTACATCCGGACGGGATCGTCGGTGCGGTCGAGCGCCTCGCCGCCGACGTTGGCGACGGTGATCTCGCGCGACGTGCTCTCGTCGGCGCTCGCCTGGGCGGTCCCCTGCCCCTCCTCGTCCTCGGCCTCGTCGTTGTCGATGACGTTGATGCCCATCTCGGACAGCATCGCCATCACGTCCTCGATCTGCTCGGACGTGGTCTGGTCCTGGGGCAGAACCTCGTTCAACTCGTCGTAGGTGATGTAGCCACGGCTCTTCGCGGTCGCGATCATCTTCTTGACCGCAGCCTGGCTCATGTCGAGCATCGAGCCGGTGCCTTCGGAAGCGTCCTCGGGTTTCTTCGGCTCGTCGTCTTTCGGGGCCATCCGGCTACTCCACTTGCTGACCGGGCGGGGCCGTCCCGGTCGGTCTCGGCTTGTCTCTCACGAATCGGCGATTCGCAATCGCACGGTCCAAAACGTGTTCAGCGCCTTCGCGGTCGTCGGGCTGCCTGCTGCGCCTCGACGTCCGCGAAGAAGCTGACGAAGTCCTTGTGTTCGGCGTCGTCCGAATCGGTGTACTCGGCGAGGGGGCGGGTGTTCGCCTCGTGGCCGGCCTCCGCGGCGTGGCGCAGGCGGACGGTCAGGGCCTCGTCGGCGTCGCCGGAAATCTCGTCGATCGCCTCCCGCACCTCCTCGATCCGGCCGGCGAGAGCGGCGTGTCGGGTGATCTCCTCGTCGATCGCGCGGCTCGCCGCCCCGGACTCCGCCCTCGGACCGAGATGGCGGCTGGCGCGGACATGGCCGACCGTCATCAGGGCTGGGAGCGGATCGGAACCGAGGCGTGCCTGCATGGCCTTCCCGAGCGAATCGCGCGTGTGCGGCTGATGTAGCGATTCGGAAAGGGCAGACAAGAGGGCGTCGCGAATGATTCCGAGATCGCGGCAGCGGAACGCCAGCGAGTCGAGCCGGTGCTCGACAGCGTGGGCGACGTCGGGATGGTTGAGGCACCCGGCGAGGATCGCGCTCTCGCGGATGCGGGCCTCGACCTCCGCGGCATCGGCGAGGCTCGCGAGGAGCGAACCGCGGGCGGCGGAGGTCGGCACCGCCGGGGGCGCGGCGCTGCGGCGGCCCGGCCCGGTGCCCCGCCACGGGCGGGCGGCGCGGCCGCCGGCCGGCCGGGTCTCGGCGCGCGGCGGCGGCGCGAAGAGCGCCGCGCGGCGGGCGCGGATGTCGCGTTCCCAGTGGGCGCGGAGCCCGGCGTCGGCGATGCGGGAGAGGTGGGCGCGGAGACGCGCGTCGAGAGCGGCGCGGCGCTCGGGGCTGTCGAGGACCTGACCCTCGGTCTCGCGGGTCCACAGGAGCTCGATGACCGGCTTCGAGTCGGCGAGCACCGCCTCGACCGCGGCCTTGCCGCCGCCCTTCACCACGTCGTCGGGGTCCTGGCCGGCCGGCATGATCGCGAAGCGCAGCGACCGCCGCGGCCCGAGGTGGGGCAGCGCGAGGTCGATCAGGCGCTGGGCCGCGGCGAGCCCGGCGCCGTCGCCGTCGAGGGCGACGACGGGCTCGGGGGCGATCCTCCACAGAAGCTCGAGCTGGGCTTCGGTGATCGCGGTGCCGAGCGGCGCGACGGCGTGCTCGATGCCGGCCTCGGCGAGCGCGATCACGTCCATGTAGCCCTCGGCGACGATGACCGTGCCGCTCCTTCCCGCCGCCGCCCGCGCCGGGCCGACGTTGTAGAGCGTCCGGCCCTTGTCGAAGAGCGGCGTGTCGGGGGAGTTCAGGTACTTCGGCTCCTGCCCGGCGGCGATCGCCCGGGCGCCGAAGGCGATGCAGCGGCCGCGGGCATCGCGGATCGGGAACGTCACCCGGTTGCGGAAGCGGTCGTAGGGGCTGCCGCCGTCCTGCGGCACGCCGACGAGTCCGGCCGTGACGATCTTCTCCCGCGCGAAGCCCTTCTCGGTCAGGTGGTCGAGGAGCGCGGTGCGCGCCTCGGGCGCGTAGCCGATCTCGAAGCGATCGCGGGTCGCCTCGGGCATTCCCCGGCGGTCGAGATAGGCGCGCGCCTCGGTCGCGCGCGCGGTCGCCAGCTGGAGACGGAAGAAGCGCACCGCCGCCTCCATCGCATCGGCGAGTCCCTGATTCGCCGCCATCCGCGCCGCCGCGGCCGGATCGCGCGCCGGCATCGCCATGCCGGCCTCGCGCGCCAGCACCTCCACCGCCTCCATGAAGCCGAGGTTCTCGGTCTCGCGGACGAAGGTCACCGCATCGCCCTTGGCGTGGCAGCCGAAGCAGTAGTAGTAGCCCTTGCCCTCGTCGACGTGGAACGAGGCGCTCTTCTCCTGGTGGAAGGGACAGGGCGCCCACAAGTCGCCCTTTGCGGGATTGCTCTTGCGCGAATCCCAGGTGACTTTCCGGCCGACGACCTGCGCGAGCGAGACGCGGGTACGAAGCTCCTCGACGAATCCGGGGGGGAGGGCCATCGCCGAAATATCGGCGGGGCGCCGGCCATTGGCAAGGGCGCCCGTGCCTTCCCCGCCACGGCTGCGCCTATCGTGCAACAGCCGGCGTCGGACCCCCTCCCCTCGTACCCGGAGATCGGATCGGAACGGCTCGATCGGGCCACCGGTCGAAGCCGACCTGGCCTCGGACGAAGTCGCAATCGGCGAGAACCTCGCATCGTGGATCGACGACGGAGTCGAGCGTATCGACAAGCCGGTCCATCGGCACGATCTACTCCTTGCTTCCGGTGGAGGCGACGGACGCCGAGTAGAAGCGTTGAAGGATGGTCAGGATGACCATGGGGATCAACGAGATGAACAGCGCGGCGGCGAAGATGAGGCCGAAGTTCGCGTCGTACTGGCCGGAGAACTGCGCGATGGCGACGGCGGCGACCTTGTACTGCGGCGCCGGCGCGATCAGCAGCGGCCAGAGATAGGCTTGCCACTGGAAGACGAAGAGGATGAGGGCGGCGCTCACCATCGCCGGGCCGGAGAGCGGCAGGTAGATGCGCCAGTAGATGCCGAACCAGCTCAGGCCGTCGACGATGGCGGCCTCTCGGAGCTCCTTCGGGATGCCGAGGAAGAACTGGCGCAGGAGGAAGACGGCGAGGCCGTTGCCGATCCCGGGCAGGATGAGGCCGGTGTAGGTATTCTGCAGCTTCATGTCCCGCATGATGCCGAAGAGCGGCACGGCGATGGCGTCGAAGGGGATGAGGAAACTGATCACCATCACCATGAAGATCGCATTGCGGAGCGGGAACTCGATCACCGCGAGGGCGAAGGCCGCGGTCGAGCAGATGACGAGCCCGACGGCGACGGTGACGGCGGCGACCACCACGGAGTTGGTGATCGCGCGGCGGAAGCTGCCCTCCCAGAGGCCGACGATGTTCTCGAGGGTGAAGTCCTTCGGCCAGAAGCTCCACACCGAGAGCGGCGAGAGGTAGCGGAAGATCGCGTCGCCGGGGCGGAGCGCGCTCACCACCACCCACCAGAGCGGGATGAAGAAGAGCAGCGCCACGACGACGATGGCGACGGTGCGGAGCGGGTGGGGACCCAAGCGCATCAGCGGTCCTCCGGGTGGCTCATCAGGCGGAACTGGGCGATGACGACGACGAGCACGACCGAGATCAGGACGACGGTCGAGGCCATGGCGCTACCCGGGTCGTTCACGACGAAGGCCTGGGTGTAGATCTCGTTCATGATGAGGTTGGTCGAGCCCTGCGGCCCGCCGGCGGTGAGGATCGCGACCGGCGCGAAGACGAGGAAGTTCGCGACGGTGTTGGCGACGAGGACGAAGGTCAGCGGCCGGCGCAGCCCGGGGAGGGTCACGTAGCGGAACGCCTGCCAGCGGTTGGCGCCGTCGATCGTCACCGCCTCGTAGAGCGACTTCGGGATGTCCTGGAGGCCGGCGAGGATGAAGGTCATCCAGTAGCCGACGCCGATCCAGCTGACGATGAGGATGATCGAGGCGAGCGCCTGGTCGGGCGAGGTGAGGAAGCGCTGCGGCTCGAGCCCGATCCAGACGAGGACGGCGTTGACGAGCCCGTCGGGGCGCAGCGCGACGCCCCAGACCACGGCCGAGACGCTCTGCGGGATGGCGACGGGGAGCAGGATCAGCGTCCGCCAGAAACCGATCAGCGGCACCGCGGCATTCATCAGGAGCGCGAGCGCGAGGGCGATGGCGATCTGGAGCGGGTTGACGATCAGCGAATAGACGAGGGTCGTCTTCAGGCTGCCGAGGAAGACCGGGTCGGTGAAGATGTAGCGGAAGTTCTCGAGACTAAGCCCGTCGACACCCGGCGCGAGGAGCGCGTCGGAGAACGCGACGCCCGCGGGCCAGAGCCGCAGCAGGAAGACCGCGACGAGCGCGGGGGCGAGGAAGGCGAACGCCGTCAGGAAGCGGGACGTGGCGGACATGGGGCCTCGTTCGGGCGCGCAGGGCACGCGCGTGGCGCGCCCTGCCGGAGCTCAGGTCAGCGGATGCGCGAGAGCTGCCGCTCGAGTTGGTTCTGGGCGTCGTCGAGGGCGCCCTTGGCCTCGGCGCCGTTGCGGATGTCGCTGAACGCCTTGTTCATCACCGTCTCGAAGGCGACGAAGCCCACCGTGCGCGGGCGGCCGACCGCGGTGTTCTGCGTCTCGTAGGTGATGATGTCGATCACCGGGCCGATCCGGTCGGTCATCGACGCCATGCCCTCGGCGTACTTCTTGTAAGCCTCGGCATTGACCGGCGGCAGCGGGTTGGCGCTGACCGAGAGGTAGGCGCCCTCGGGGTCGAGCGAGACGAACTCGGCGAACTTGCGCGCCGCGTCGATCTTCTCGGAGTGCGGATTGATCGAGATGGCCCACGAACCGGTCGGGGTCACCGGCTTGCCGCCCTCGAAGTAGGGCACCGGCGCGACGCCGTAGTTGAGATCGGGGTTCTTGTCGTAGCGTCCGATCGCCCACGGGCCGCCGACGATGAAGGCGGCCTGGCCGTTGATGAAGAGGTCGTCGGTCTGCTCCGGGGTCACCCCGCGCGGGGAGAGGCCGTCCTCGAAGGTCTGGCGGTACCAGTTGGCGACCTCGACCCACGCGTCGGTGTTCACCGCCGGGGTGAGGAGGCCGTCCCCGGTCAGGCCGGGGCCGGCGCCGGCGGACTCGAAGAGCATCTGGAGCTGGTAGTAGCGGTCGACCTGCTGGAAGGTGAGGCCCCACTCGGCGCCGCCCGTCTGGGCCGCGGCGGCCTTCTCAAGGATCTGCGTCCAGGTCTCGCGGTTGGCCGGATCGGTGGTCGGCGGTTCGACGCCGGCCTGCTCGAGCAGGTCCTTGTTGTAGAAGAGGAGCTGCGTCGAGGTCCACATCGGGTAGGCGTAGAGGCCGCCGTTCCAGCTCACCTGCTCGATGTCGACGGGGTTCGGCACCGCCGCCTCGATCTCGGCGCGGCGGTCGTCGAGGTTGAGGAGGTATTCCTTCGACGCGAAGGCGGGGACGCGCGGCGTGTCGGCGTGGATGAGGTCGATGCTGGTGTCGCCCTGGCCGATGCGCGACTCGGTCGCGGCGTTGAGGTCGTTGAAGGGCACCGACTGGTGGACGACCTTGATGTCGGGGTTCGCCGCCTCGAAGGCGTCGATCATCGGCTGGACGACATTGTCCTGCTGGGCGCTGAGGAAGTTCAGCGTCGTCTCTTGCGCGCCGGCCGGGCCCGCGAGTGCGAAGGCCGCGAGGAATGCCCCTGCGACGGAGCGTGCCTTTGTCATTCTCTCCTCCCTGATATGCACATGTGTGCAGGTTCAACGTGAGCCCGAGTCTGTCAATGGGCTTGCGCCGTCGTCGGTCGACGAGCGCACGACGAGACGGCCCGCCACCTCGAGGTGCGGCGTGCCAGAGGCCTCGCCGGCGAGCGCGGCGAGAATCCGCCCCACGGCTGCCTCGATCATGGCCGGAATGTCCTGGTCCACCGTCGTAAGGTCATAGGACGACCAGCTCGCGAGGCTCGAGTTGTCGAAGCCGCAGACCTTGAGGTCGCGCGGGATCGCGAGGCCGAACTCGTCGCGGGCGGCGTCCATCACCCCGAAGGCCATGAGGTCGTTGGCGCAGAAGATGCCGTCCGGCGGTGCCGGGTGCGACAAGAGGCGCCGGGCCGCGGCGACGCCGCCGTCGTGGCTGTAGTGCCCGATCTCGTGCGCGACCACCGGCACGCCGGCCTGGCCGAGGCGACGCAGGAAGCCCGCCTCGCGGTCGCGGCTCGACGATGCGTCGGGAATGCCGGCGACGAAGGCGATCCGGCGGCACCCGAGGGCGATCAGGTGGTCGGCGACCCCGGCAGCGGAGCCAATGTTGTCGCAGGTGATCGAGGTGATGTCCTGGTGCGGGAGGTAGCGGTTGATTGCGACGACCGGCCGATCGCTCTGCGCGCAGCGCGCCGCCATCTTCGAGGAGAGCGTCGCGTTGGTCATCACCAGCGCGTCGACCTGGTAGGACAGGAGCTGGGCGATCTGTCGGTCGGTCGAGTGCTCGTCGCCGAACAGGAGGAGCGGCGCGAGGCCCTCGGCCTGCAACCGCTCGCCGAGAGCCTGGAGGAGCGTGGCGTAGAAGGGATTGTCGAGATCGGTCGACACGATGCCGACGATGCCCGTGCGCCGGGTGATGAGGCCGCGGGCGAGAGCGTTCGGCTGGTAGCCGAGCGCCTCGGCGGCGCGAAGGACCTTCTCGCGGGTCTCGGGCGAGACGTAGGTGCCGGGCGTGAACGTCCGGGACACCGCCGACCGGCTCACCCCGGCGAGCTGCGCCACGTCCAACGACCTCACCCTGATCCTGTCCGTCACGTGCAGCGACCCTTGACCGTCATTTGCGGACGAATATGCTGCACGCGTGTGCAGATGAAAAGAGGCACGCGGGGAGGTTCATGAGCACCGTCGACCTGATCGGATTACGCAAGTCCTATGGCGTCACCGACATTCTGCACGGCATCGACCTCTCGGTGGCTCAAGGAGAGTTCCTCGCCCTCGTCGGCCCTTCCGGCTGCGGGAAGTCGACGCTGCTCCGGATGATCGCGGGCCTCGAGCCGATCACCGCGGGCGAGATCCGCTTCGACGGTCAGGTGGTCAACGGCATCGACCCGAGGCGGCGGAACGTCGCGATGGTCTTCCAGAACTACGCGCTCTATCCGCACATGACCGTGCGGGAGAACATGGGGCTGAACCTCAGGATCTCGCGGATGCCGCGGGGCGAGATCCGTCGGCGGGTGGAGGAGGCGGCGGCGCTGCTCGAGCTCGCGCCGATCCTCGAGCGCCGGCCCTCGCAGCTCTCGGGCGGCCAGCGGCAGCGGGTGGCGATGGGGCGGGCGATCGTCCGCGACCCGGCGGTCTTTCTCTTCGACGAGCCGCTCTCGAACCTCGACGCCAAGCTCCGCGTGCAGATGCGCGCCGAGATCAAGGCGCTGCACCAGAAGGTGCGGACGACCGCGATCTACGTGACCCACGACCAGATCGAGGCGATGACCCTCGCGAACCGGATCGCGGTGATGAACGCCGGGCGGATCGAACAGCTCGGTACGCCGCTCGAGCTCTACCGCACGCCGGTGAACCGCTTCGTGGCCGGCTTCATCGGCTCGCCGGCGATGAACTTCCTGCGCGGCCGCATCGAGGCAGGGCGCGTGCGCCTCGACGGGACGGACGTCACGCTGGCCCCGGCGCCGCCCGGCGCAACCGAGGGAGAGGCCGTGGAGGTCGGGCTCCGGCCCGAGCACCTGAGGCCGGCTGAAGCGGGGCTCGCCGCCACGGTGGCGCAGGTCGAGCCGACGGGTTCGCAGACGCACCTTCTGGTCTCCTTCGCCGGGCGGCAGATCGTGACGGTGCTCGAAGGAATGGTGGGGGCGGTGCCCGGCGAGACGATCACGCTCGGCATACGGCCGGAGAACGTACAGGTCTTCGCGGTGGAGAGCGGCGAGGCAATGACAGCGGGAGAAAACCGATGACGGAACTGAGCGTGGCGGACCGGCTGCGGCTGCTCGAGCCGCCGCGGCGGAAGGTGCGGGCAGTGCTCGACACCGACACCTACAACGAGATCGACGACCAGTTCGCCATCGTCCAGATGCTGCTGTCGCCGGAGAGCATCGACCTCCAGGCGATCTACGCCGCCCCCTTCCACAACCGCCGCTCCGACAGTCCGGGCCACGGCATGGAGCTGAGCCACGACGAGATCCTGCGCCTGCTCGACCGCATGGGGGTGAAGCCGGACGGCCTCGTCCATCGCGGCGTCACCGACTACGTCGGCACCGCGAAGAAGGCCCTCGCCGCGCCGGCCGTCGACGACATGATCGCGCGGGCAAGGGCGGGGAGCCCCGACGATCCGCTCCACATTGTCGCGATCGGCGCGATCAGCAACGTCGCCTCGGCGCTGCTCGCGGCGCCCGACATTATCGACCGGGTCGTCGTCGTCTGGCTCGGCGGCCACGCCCTCGATTGGCCGGATGTCCGCGAGTTCAACCTGCGACAGGACGTCGGCGGCGCGCAGGTCCTGTTCGACTGCGGCGTGCCCGTCGTGCTCCTGCCCTGCCAGGGCGTGGTCTCGCATCTCCACAGCACCGTCCCGGAGATCGAGCGCCACGTGGAACCGCATGGCGAGATCGGCAGGTTCCTTTCGCAGCGCTTCAAGGAATACAGCGACGATCACGTCGGCTGGTCCAAGGAGATCTGGGACATGGCCGCCGTAGCCTGGCTGATCGACCCCGACTGGTGCCCGAGCAACCTCGTCCCGACGCCGATCCTGACGGAGATCCCGACCTGGAGCTTCGACGCCGCGCGCCCGCCGATGCGCTATGTCCGGACGGTGGATCGAGACGCGATCCTGCGCGACTTCTTCGTCAAGTTGGGCGGGTTCGCGCGGAAGAAGGGCGCGTCGTAGGTCTGGAGTCGCATCGGTCGGAAACGTGAAACCCCGGTCGGCAAACGGGGGGCGACTCCGGCATCGGAAGCTGACTACCATCCCGGTGCGGCGCCCGGCGCGGTGATCGAGACCTACGTCACCGCCTTCGGCTCCCCGGCGACCGGGGAGTCGGGCGCCGGGGTGCGACCGGATCCCGGAGGCGCTATCTCCCGCCCGGCGCGATCTCCGTCACCGCGAGCGGTGCGCCCGTCGTGCGGTCGAGGACGCGGATGCGCTCCTGCCCGGCGGCATCGACGGTGACGACGGCGATCCAGCCGGTGCCCATCGTCACGGCCCCGGCCCTCTCCCCGGCGGGGAGGGCGATCGCGGCCGGCATCTCCGGGCCGGCACCGAGCGACGACAGGCGGATGACAAGCAGGGCGACGACGGTTATTACGCCGAGGATCAGGGTCGCCGTCAGCAGGGTGACCAGCCGCCGGAGCTGTTTCAGCCGCGGGGGCTCCGGAAAATCCTCAACTCCAGGATTCGTCTCGCCCATGTCAGAGCCTTTTCGAGAGCTTCGCCTCACGCTCGGAGAAGCGGGCGAGCGCCTTGATAAGGCCTTGGCGGCGGCGGTGCCAGAGGGGCTCGCCCTCAGCCGCTCGCGCCTCCAGACGCTGATCCTCGAAGGTGCCGTCGCCGCGACCGACGGGACCATGCTCGAGGACCCCCGCCTCCGCCTCGCGGCGGGGACCGAGGTGGTGGTGACGCTGCCCCACCCCGCCCCGATCGACGCGGCGCCCGAGGCGATCCCCCTTGAAATCGCCTACGAGGATGACGACCTCGTCGTCATCGACAAGCCCCCCGGGCTCGTCGTCCACCCGGCACCGGGCGCGCCGGCAGGCACGCTCGTCAATGCGCTGCTCCACCATTGCGGCGGCACGCTTTCCGGCATCGGCGGACGTCTCCGCCCCGGCATCGTCCACCGCATCGACAAGGATACCTCGGGCCTTCTCGTCGTCGCCAAGTCGG
>CAZEGY010000083.1:0-10979 GCA_964511815.1 uncultured Rhodovulum sp. | reverse complement strand
ACTCAGCGAGGATTGTTGCTTGTCTGCGGTAGCCGAAGGTGCGGTAGCCGGGATGCCTCGGATGCGCGGTTCCGAACTGCGCGCCGAGCACCGCGCGATGTTCGAGCCAGTCGAGAAGGGTCTCGCTCCAGGCCTCGGCGAAGGCGATCCCGCGCACCGCGCCCAAATGACGCTCATGGCGCGCAAGGTCTCGCAGCGCGCCGTCGCGCAGGATCAGTCTCCTGGGGATCATCGCCGGGCCCCGGCTTACGCGGATCGGTTGGCCTCGAGCCAGGCCCGCGCTTCTTCGGGCGCAAAGCCGACGTCCCCCCGCCGTTCTGCCGCTTTGTGCTCGGCGACATCCCGAGCCAAGGCATCGGGATCGTATGCATTCGGGACGGTGATGATGTCTCCGATCGCCGCCAGAACAAGCTCGGAGGACGAGGCGAAGCCGCCGTCCATCGCGGCCCGTTCGAGCGCGTCGGCATCTTCGTCTGGAAGTTCGATCTTCACGGTCTTCATCTGCGCTCTCCGGATTCCAACCGAATGGCTTCGGTCAATCGGGGCAACGTCGAGCTCGTTGCGGGGTCGGATCTTCCGCTCGCAGGTTCTTTCGACTACCTCGCGGATCGAGCCGTCTTTGCCGGATCGCCTGGCGCCTCGGGGCCCGATTCCCTTCGGCGGACGCCCCCCGCTCGACGCGCCCCTCAGGACCGCGGGCGCGTCCCGAAGATCGCGCCGGCGTCGTCGATGAGCGGGATGCGGCCGCCCATCTTCGGGCCGCGGGTGGCGGCGTAGGGGGCGATGAAGCCGGCTTCGCGGGCGATGGCGAGCGCCTGGTCGCGGGCGCCCTCGCTGGTGAACGGGCCGATGTAGATGCGCCGCCCGAGCCCCTCGGCGCCGACCCCGCGCGAGCGGTAGCCGAGGCCGCGGAAGAAGCGGGTGACGTGCGCCTCGTCGCCGATGCTGGTGACGATGCCGAGGTGCACCGGCGTCGGCCGGATCGCCGCCCCGCCGTCGGCGATGGCGAAGGGCGCGAGGCGGGCGGCGAGGGCGTCCATCCCGGCGAGGTCGTCGGCGTAGGTCAGGCACCCCTTGGCGCGGAGCGGCACGATCCAGCGCGACAGCGCCGCCGGCGGCGACACCCCGTTCTCGTCGAAGCCGGCCGTGCCGTAGACGCGGGCGGCGGTGTCGTAGCGGGCGAAGAGGCTCGCGCAGACCGCGGGGTCGCGGCCGGGGCCGGCGGCGAGGGCCGGGGCGGCGGCGAGGAGGGCGAGGAGAGCGGCGAGGAAGCGCATGGTCAGAAGGGCCTCGTCGGATAGGGGGAGGCGAAGCCGGCGGCGACGGCGAGGTCGCGGGCCTGGTCGAGGGCGCCCTGGGTCACGAACGGCCCGAGGTAGATCCGCCGCCCGAGCCCGGCGGCGCCGAGGCCGCGGGCGCGGACGCCGTGGGCGGTGAAGAAGGCGAGGGCGTCGGCCTCGTCGCCCATCGAGGTGACGACGCCGGCATGGATCGAGGTCCGCGGGATCGCCGGGCCGCCGTCGGCGACCGGCGGGCGCGAGACCGTCGCCATCGGCGCGAGGTCGTCGGAGAACGTGAGGCAGCCGAGGCTCCG
This sequence comes from uncultured Rhodovulum sp., assembly GCA_964511815.1. Lineage (GTDB taxonomy): Bacteria > Pseudomonadota > Alphaproteobacteria > Rhodobacterales > Rhodobacteraceae > Amaricoccus. The sequence continues at coordinate 9,385 of CAZEGY010000083.1, read as the reverse complement.
GATGCGCGAGACCGGCATCTGCAGGTCGGGCGGGATCGCCATGTGGTCGCCGCGGCCGGACGGGGTCGACATCGTCGCCGCGACGCTGTCGTACCAGCGGAAGGCCTCGACGCAGGCCGGCCCGTCGCCGCGCGCGACCGGGGAGGTGCCGGGGCCGGCGGCGCAGCCGGCGAGGGCGGCGGCGGCGAGGGCGAGGGTGAACGGGCGCAAGGGGCTGCCTCCTTGTATCGAGCGGCCGGGGATAGTATCCGGCGGGCGCCGCGCCGGCGCAAGGCGCGGCCCGGACACGAACGCCTGACGGAGGAGCGGCCGCAATGGACAAGTCCATCGCCCAGACCCGGGACTGGATCGCCACCGCCCGCACCCTGAGCGAGGCGCTCCCCTATCTCCAGCGCTACGACGGCGCCACGATCGTCATCAAGTTCGGCGGCCACGCCATGGGCGACGACGACGCGATGGACGAGTTCGCCCGCGACATCGTGCTGATGAAGCAGTGCAACGTGAACCCCGTCGTCGTCCACGGCGGCGGCCCGCAGATCAACGACATGCTGAAGCGCCTCGACATCCGCTCGGAGTTCGTCGACGGCAAGCGGGTGAGCGACGCGGCGACCGTCGAGGTCGTCGAGATGGTGCTCTCGGGACGGATCAACAAGCGCATCGTCCAGGCGATCAACGCCCAGGGCGGCAAGGCCATCGGCCTCTCCGGCAAGGACGCCAACCTGATGGTCTGCGAGAAGGACCTGATGACCGTCGTCCGCGACGGCAGGGAGACGACCGTCGACCTCGGCTACGTCGGCAAGCCGGTCGAGATGAACCCCGCCATCCTCCGGAGCTTCCTCGGCTCGGACTTCATCCCGGTCGTCGCCCCGATCGGCACCGGCCGCAACCGCGAGACCTTCAACGTCAACGGCGACACCGCGGCGGGCGCGATCGCGGCGGCGATGAAGGCCGACCGGCTGCTGCTCCTGACCGACGTCGCCGGGGTCAAGGACGCCGACGGGGCGATCCTGACCGCGCTCCGCACCGGCGACGTGCGGGCGCTGACCGCCTCGGGCGTGATCTCGGGGGGGATGATCCCCAAGACCCAGACTGCGCTCGACGCCATCGAGGGCGGCGTCCGCGCCGTCGTCATCCTCGACGGCCGGGCGCCGCACGCGGTACTGCTCGAGCTCTTCACCGCGCACGGCGCCGGCAGCCTCATCCGCGCCTGACCGGAGGGACGGGGCGATGGACGGGCTCGCCGAGATCGCGGTCGCGGCCGGGGCCGAGGGGCTCGCCGTCCTCGGCGCCGTCCGTCCCGGCGCCGGCGACGGCGTGCCCGAGGGCACCGGCACCGTCGTCCTCCTCGGGCCGGACGGACCCGGCTTCTGGGACCGCTTCCGCGCGGCGCCCGAATACGGCGACGGCGCGCGCGACCCGCTCGACCGCTGGTCGCTCCGGGTGATCGGCGGGCTCGGGCGCCGGCTCGGGGCGACGGCGCTCTTTCCCTTCGGCGGGCCGCCGTGGCGGCCGTTCACGCGCTGGGCGCGGGAGAGCGGCGAGGCGTGGGAGTCGCCGGTCGGGCTCCTCGTCCACGCCCGGCTCGGGCTCTTCGTCTCCTACCGCGGCGCGCTCGCCTTCCCGGCGCGCCTCGCGCTGCCGCCGGCGGCGGCGCGGCCGTGCGACGCCTGCGCGCGGCCCTGCCTCGGCGCCTGCCCGGTCGGGGCGCTCGGAGGGGCGGGCTACGACGTCGCGGCCTGCCACGGCTGGCTCGACACCGCGGCCGGCCGCGACTGCCACCGGCGCGGCTGCGCGGTGCGGCGGGCGTGCCCGGTCGGGGCCGCACTGCGGGTCGAGGCGCAATCCGCCTTCCACATGGCGGCCTTTCATGGCAGGCAGTCACCATGCGACGCCTGATCCTGATGCGCCACGCCAAGTCGAGCTGGGCCGATCCCGGCCAGCGCGACCTCGACCGGCCGCTGAACAAGCGCGGCCGGCGGGCCGCGGCGCTGCTCGGCCGCTGGCTGAAGAAGAAGGGCTACCACCCCGACCAGGCGCTGGTCTCCGGCGCCCGCCGCGCCCGCGAGACCTGGGACGGCGTCGTCGCCGAGGCCGGGCCGGCGGAGACCCGCAACCTGCCCGAGCTCTACCACGCCGGGCCGGACACGCTCCTCGAGGTCGTCCGCCGGGCGGCCGACGTGCGCTCGGTGCTCGTGCTCGGCCACCAGCCGGGGATCGGCGCCTTCGCCGAGCGCCTCCTCGCCGAGCCGCCCGCGAGCGCCGACTTCGCCAAGTTCCCGACCGGCGCGACCGTGGTGATCGACTTCGACGCCGACGGCTGGCCCGATGTCGCGCCGGGCACCGGGCGGCTCGTCGACTTCGTCGTCCCGCGCGCGCTCGGGTGAGCGCCGGCTGGAGACGGCTCAGCCGTTGCTCGCCCACGCCTGCCACTGGGCGCGGGAGCCGGCGAAGACGTTGAGGTCGGTCGGTCCGGCGATGCCGTCGACGATGCCGGTGCCGGTGTACTGCCAGAAGTGCCAGCGCTGCCCGCGGTAGATGTCCGACGGGTGCGCCGCGACCGAGCGCAGCCAGAACGGATAGTCGAGGTGCCAGAGCTCGTTGTCCCGGTAGAAGTCGACGGTGGTGTAGATGACCGGTCGCTTGCCGTAGTAGGCGGTCAGCGCCGCGAGGAAGATCCGCGCCTCCGACTGCACCGTCGCCGGGTCGGGGCGGTAGGTGCAGGTCTTCGACTTGTGGGTCCACTCGAGGTCGAGCACCGGCGGGAGGGCGGACGGGTCGCGGGGGACGTGGTTGATGAACCACGCCGCCTGCTCCATCGCCGGGCGGCAGAAGTAGTAGTAGTGATAGGCGCCCCGCGGTATCCCGGCAGCGCCGGACGCGCGCCAGTTGTCGAGGAAGCGGTCGTCGGTGTGGTCGCCGCCCTCGGTCGCCTTGATGAAGGCGAAGTCGATGCCGGCGCGGCGCACCGTCCACCAGTCGATGTCGCCCTGGTACTTGGAGACGTCGATGCCGTGGACCGGGTACTGCCACGGCACGACGCCGCCCCAGGCGAAGGGGGCGGAGTCGGCGAAGCGGGGGATGTCGGCGACGGCGCGGCTCGCGGGGGGCGCCGACTGGTGGTGACGGCCGCCGCAGGACAGCAGCAGGCACGCGAGAAGGACGATCATCAGCGATCGCATGGTTTACTGCCCTCGGGTTCTTTTTGCCTGTGTTTTTAGGCGGATCATACCGCTCCGCGCCGCCCGCGTCATCTAGTTTGTCGCGCCGTCCCGCCCGGCTCGTGGCCGCCCCCCGGCCTTGCGCTCGTGCCCGTCCTGTCCCAAGAAACGGGGCGAGGCCGACAGGGGAGGACGCCGCAGATGAAGACGATCAAGGGCCCGGGGCTCTTCCTCGCGCAGTTCGCCGGCGACGCCGCGCCGTTCGATTCGTGGGACGCGATCACCAGGTGGGCCGGCGAGATCGGCTACGCCGGCGTCCAGATCCCGACGTGGGACGGTCGGCTCTTCGACCTCGCGAAGGCGGCGGAGAGCCAGGACTACTGCGACGAGGTGAAGGGCGTCGCCCAGGCGAACGGCGTCGAGGTCACCGAGCTCTCGACCCATCTCCAGGGCCAGCTCGTCGCGGTGAACCCGGTCTACGACGCGCCCTTCGACGGCTTCGCGGCGCCGGAGGTGCGCGGCAACCCGACCGCGCGGCAGGCGTGGGCGGTCGACCAGGTGGCGAAGGCGCTGAAGGCGTCGCGGCGCATGGGGCTCGGGGCGATGGCGACGTTCTCGGGGGCGCTCGCCTGGCCGTTCGTCTACCCGTGGCCGCAGCGGCCGGCGGGGCTGATCGACACCGCCTTCGACGAGCTCGCCCGCCGCTGGATGCCGCTCCTCGACATCGCCGAGGAGAACGGCGTCGACGTCTGCTACGAGATCCATCCCGGCGAGGACCTCTTCGACGGCACCACCTACGAGATGTTCCTCGAAAAGTGCGGCGACCACGCGCGCTGCTGCATGCTCTACGATCCCTCGCACTACGTGCTTCAGTGCCTTGATTACCTTGACAATATCGACATCTACCACGAGCGCATCCGCATGTTCCACGTCAAGGACGCGGAGTTCAACCCGACCGGGCGGCAGGGCGTCTACTCGGGCTACGCACCGTGGGTCGGGCGGGCCGGACGCTTCCGCAGCCCCGGCGACGGGCAGGTCGACTTCGGCGCGGTGTTCTCGAAGCTCACCGCCTACGACTTCGACGGCTGGGCGGTGGTCGAGTGGGAGTGCGCGCTGAAGCATCCCGAGGACGGCGCGCGCGAGGGGGCGGAGTTCGTCAAGGCCCACCTCATCCGCGTCACCGAGCACGCCTTCGACGACTTCGCCGCCGGCGGCACCGACGAGGCGGCGAACCGCCGGCTGCTCGGGCTCGGCTGATCCCGGGACAGCCGCAAGAAAGCAAGAAAGCAAGAAAGACAGGGAGAAACGACATGAGCGACACCAAGCCGCCGCGCATCCGGCTCGGCATGGTCGGCGGCGGCAAGGACGCCTTCATCGGCGGGGTCCACCGCATCGCCGCACGCCTCGACGACGAGTACGAGCTCGTCGCCGGGGCGCTCTCGTCGACGCCGGAGAAGGCGCAGGCGTCGGGGCGGGCGCTCGGCCTCGCCCCGGAGCGGACCTACGACGACTTCGCGACGATGGCCAAGCGCGAGGCGCGGCGCAAGAACGGCATCGAGGCGGTGGCGATCGTCACCCCGAACCACATGCACGCCCCCGCCGCGAAGGAGTTCCTCAAGCGCGGCATCCACGTCATCTGCGACAAGCCGCTGACCGCGACGCTGCCCGAGGCGAAGCGGCTCGCCAGGGCGGCGGCGGAGTCGGGCGCGCTCTTCGTCCTCACCCACAACTACACCGGCTATCCGATGGTCCGCCAGGCGCGGGCGATGGTGCGCGACGGGGTCCTCGGCACGATCCGCGTCGTGCAGGTCGAGTACGCCCAGGACTGGCTCGCGACCCCGGTCGAGGAGACCGGCGCGAAGGGGGCGGAGTGGCGCACCGATCCGGCGCGCTCCGGCGCCGGCGGCGCGACCGGCGACATCGGCACCCACGCCTTCAACCTCGCGAGCTTCGTCACCGGGCTCGGGCTCGATGCGCTCGCCGCCGATCTCCAGTCGTTCGTGCCGGGGCGCCGGGTCGACGACAACGGCCACGTCCTCCTCCGCTTCGAGGGCGGCGCGCGGGGGATGCTCTGGTGCAGCCAGGTCGCCACCGGCAGCGAGAACGCCCTGCGCCTGCGGGTCTACGGCGACAAGGGCGGGATCGCGTGGGCGCAGGAGGACCCGAACTACCTGTGGTTCACCCCCCTCGGCGAGCCGAAGCGGCTCATCACCCGGGGCGGCGCCGGGGCGGGGCCGGACGCGGCGCGGGTCAGCCGGGTGCCGGGCGGGCACCCCGAGGGCTACCTCGAGGGCTTCGCCAACGTCTACGCCGAGGCGGCGCGCGCGATCCGCGCGAGGCGGGACGGGGCGCCGGTCCCGGCCGAGGTCGTCTACCCGACGATCGAGGACGGCGTCGCCGGCGTCGCCTTCGTCGACGCCTGCGTGCGGTCGTCGTCGCGGAACGGGGCCTGGGTCACGCTCTGAAGGCGGATCGCCACGGCCGGCTGGACCGGGCCGTGGCTCGCCCGCGCCGCGAAGCGCAGGGGCACGAGGGTCGACGGCGGCGGCGGCTCCTCGCTGTCGGGCTGGCCCGCGATCAGGTGCCGCGCCAGCGCGACGCCGACCGCGTCGAGGTCGGCCTGGAAGTGCGAGAGCGGCGGGACGATGCCGCGGGTATCGACGGCGGGGAAGGTGCAGACCACCGAGACGTCGCGCCCGACCGCGAGCCCGATCCCGGCGAAGTCCACGTAGAGGCTCGCGGCGAGGCTCTCGTGCGTGGCGAGGAGCGCCGTCGGCCCGGCGCCGACGGCGAAGCGCGCGAGGTCGGCGCGCCCGAGGTGGCCGCCCTCGGTCGCGAGAACCTGCACCGCGTCGCGCGGCAGGCCGAGGCGGGCGACCTCGTCGGCGAAGGCCGCGAGGATCAGCGCCTCGTAGTTCATCGGCTCGGCGCCGGTGACGATGGCGAGACGCCGGTGCCCGTCGCGGACGAAGAGCCGCGCCGCCTCCGCGGCCATCGGCTCCACGTCGAAGTCGACGAAGGGATAGTCCTCCATCCCGGCGCTGCGGCCGAAGGCCACGTACTCGACCCCGGCCGCCTGGAGATAGGCGAGGCGCGGGTCGCGCGGCGTCGTCTCGCTGATGATGACCGAGTCGGCGATGCGCCGCTGGACGATGCGCTGGAGGCTCTCGAGCGGATCCTCGTCGGGACCGCGGAAGAGGACGATGAGGTCGAGCGCGTGGCCGCGCAGGGTGCGCCGCGCCCCCTCGAGCACGGTGAGGAGCCCCGAATCGGCGCTCGGCGCCCGGGTCGGGATCACCGCGGCGACCATGCCGGTGCGCCCGCTGCGCAGGCTCCGGCCCGACTGGTTCGGCACGTAGCCGGCGCGCGCCGCCGCGGCCTTCACCCGGGCGCGCGTGTCGGGGTTGACGTCGGGGCGATCGTTCAGGGCCCGGGAAACCGTGCCGATGGAGAGCTGCAGTTCGTTCGCGAGCTGGCGGATTCCGCCCATGCTGTCCTCCCGCCGGCGCCCCGGCTGCGGGGCGTGACGTCGTCCAGATAGGACGAGCCCGGCGCCGGGCGCAATGCGGCCGGAAGGTTCCGTGAACGTTTCGGCAAGAACGCGCCCGGACCGCTCCCCGAATCGCCTCCGAATCGCGCAGCGAGGCCCGGCGGCGGTCCGGTCAAGGACCCAGGCGCGGGGATTGACGCATTTTTCACGAGTGCACGCGCCACGAGTGAGCGAACCGTCACGCACGGTTGACGCCCGAAGTGGCTTTCTTGCGATTGCCGGACGCAGCGAGCAAGAAAATGACGGAAACCACCGACACTCGGACCCATCTCGACCACCCCGCCGCGGGGCCTGCCGCGGGTCAAGCCGCGGTTCACGCCGCGGTTCACGCCGCAGTTCGCGCCGAGGGTCATGCCGAGGTTCACGGCGGGGCCACCCGCGGGGCGCTCCTGCGGATCGCCGACAAGATCGGCCGGACCCGCCGCCCCGGCGCCGAGGCCGACGCGCCCGCCGGCGTCGCCTACCTCGCCCAGTTCGTCGCCCTCGACCTCGACCGGCCGCGCGGCGAATCGGAGGCGGCGCGGCTCGACCTCGGCATCGTCTACGGCGCCGGGCCGGAGCGCGACGCCGCCTGCTACCAGGTGCCGGCCGACCCCGGCGCGCCGCGCATCCTGCTCCGGGTCGGGCGCGCCCGGCCCAAGCCGTCGGCGCCGGCGTGGGGCGCGCTCCGCGACCTGCCGCGGGTCGCCTGCCCGCACCTCGACAGCCGCGCCTGCGACGGCCGCACCGAGGTCCTCGTCCCCGACGCCCGCACCGACTCGCACCTCGTGCTCGGGCAGGTCCACGTCCTCTGGTCGCTTCTCCACAACGCCGTCGCGAGCCGTCTCGCCGACCGCACGAAGCCCGAGGCCGCGTTCGAGACCGCCCGGCGGCTGGTGCGCGGCGTCTATGGCGACGTCGTCCGCCACGACCTCTTCGGCACGCTGCTCATGCCGCGCTTCCGCGACCGCTACGCCGCGGCGACGCCCGGGCTTCTCGGCGGGACGGGCCTGCCGGCGCCGCGGGAGTTCATCGACGGCGTCCGCCGCGTCGGCCACGGGCTCGTCCGCGAGATCTACGCGCTGAACGACACGCTCGAGGTCGTCGGCCTGCGCACGCTCCTGCGCCAGACCAGCACCGGGCGGCCGCACGACATGCCGCTGACCGAGGCCTGGCTCGTCGACTTCTCGCGCTTCTTCGACATCGGAACCCCGGAGCCCCAGCGCGCCCGGGCGATCGGGCCGCACGTCGCGCGCCCGTTCGCCGCGAGCGGTGCGCCGGGCGCCGGAGGGGCCGCCGACTCTCTCGTCCTCCGCGATCTGGTTGCCTGTACGCGCGGCGGACTGCGGCCGGTGGGATCGCTGATCTCCCGCGCCGCCGGCCTCGAGCCGCGCCTGTTCGAGGGGTGCTTCGCGGGGGACGAGAGGGCCTGGCGGGGGGCGGTGGCGGAGTGGCTCTCCGACACCGGCCTCGGCGCCGGCGAGATCGAGGGGCTCGCCGGCGACCCGCCGCTCACCCTGTTCCTGATGCTCGAGGCCGAGGCCGACACCGGGGGACGCACCCTCGGCGCGCTCGGTTCGGTGCTGACGGGCGAGACCCTCGCCGCGGCGCTGCCCGCCGCGGAGGACGAGAGCGACGCCGCCCTCGCGGCGGCGCGGCGCGCGGTCTTCGGTACGGCCGTGCCGGCGACGATGGCCGAGCTCGTCCGCTTCCTCCAGCGCGTCTACCGCTTCCCGGAGGGCGCGCGCCTGCACCCGTCGGAGGATGCCGCTCCTCCCGCCGCCGGCGGCGCCGTGCCCCCGGCCCGAACCCACCCCGGAGAGAGAACGATGTTCGACGCCCAGAACCACAGCCGGCAGCCGATCTCCAGGATCGAGGTCGCCGACTACATCGAGCTCGGCCGCGTCGTCGCCCAGTGGGCGACCGAGCCGGCGACGCGGCCCGCGACGGTCGCGGAGCTTCGCCTGCAGCTCGACGGCATCGCGGTGCTGCCCGACCGCATCAAGACGATCGAGTTCACCCAGAGCGCGCTCGACCACCTCGTCCTCGCCCTTCCGGCGAAGGAGGTGGTGGAGGACAGCCTCGAGCGGGTGACCGACCCGCTCGGCGAGACCCGGTACCCGCTGCCGCAGTTCTACGCCGACCACTACCGCCCCGGCCTCGGCCCGGTGATGACCCCCCTCGACACGCTCCTCGCGCGCGTCGCCGACTACACGATCGCCCAGTGCCGCTGATCCCGGCGCCGGGCTCCGCCGCAGGCCTCTCCTCCCGGCTTGCGAGCTGAGTGCCTGGCGGCTGGCCCGGCCAGCCGCCTTTTTTCGTGCGCCGCCGGGCGTGGCGCCGAGGCCGGACCCGAGGCGGCGCGGAAGGCGCCGCGGGCCCCGGGGGCCCGGAGGTCGGGCTTGCACGGTCCATGCCCCGGACCTTCGCCGGAGCGACCTCCGCATACCCGCGCGCACCCGCGCCCGTCGGCCGTTTCACGGCATGAACAGGGGGTTAACGCGGAAGGGACAATGACGCAATATCAAGGGCTTGACCCCCTGCGCACGCGTGCGCAGGGATGGTCTCCGCGCGCATCGGGGCGCTTCGCGGAGCTCTTGCGAGCCGCCGGGTCGATGCCGGCGGACCGACCGGCGCCCATGAGGGCGCCGGCCGCCGGGGCGTCAGCCCTTGTTCATGCGGTTGTCGATGAGGTCCT
>CAZEGY010000082.1:0-10998 GCA_964511815.1 uncultured Rhodovulum sp. | reverse complement strand
GCACCTTTCCAGAGGGTTAACGCCGGAAGGGAAATACAGACATATCAGTATCTTGACCCCTTGCCCGCGCGCGAGACGGTGCGCGATTCCGGGGCGCGTCCCGCTCTATCCGCCGTCGGCGATGCGCAGCAGGTAGCGGCCGTACTCGGTCTTGAGGTAGGGCGCGGCGAGGGCGCGGAGCTCGGCCTCGGTGATCCAGCCCGCGAGGAAGGCGATCTCCTCGGGGCAGCCGATCTTGACGTTCTGGCGCTCCTCGATGGTGCGCACGAAGTTGCCGGCGTCGAGGAGGCTGGCGTGGGTGCCGGTGTCGAGCCAGGCGAAGCCGCGGCCCATGCGCTCGACGTTGAGCAGGCCCTCGGCGAGGTAGCTGTTGAGGAGCTCGGTGATCTCGAGCTCGCCGCGCGGGCTGGGCCTGACCGCATGGGCCCGCGCCGGGGCGGAGCCGTCGAGGACGTAGATGCCGGTGACGGCGAAGTTCGACCGCGGCGTCTCGGGCTTCTCCTCGATCGAGAGGACGCGGCCCTCACGGTCGAAGGCGACGACGCCGTACCGCTCGGGGTCGGCGACCTGGTAGCCGAAGACGGTGCCGCCGGCCGGGCGCTCGCCGGCCCGCGCGAGGAGGAGGGGCAGGTCGTGGCCGTAGAAGACGTTGTCGCCGAGCACCATCGTCGACGCCGCCCCGGCGAGGAAGTCCTCGGTGAGCAGGTAGGCCTGGGCGAGGCCCTCGGGCTTCGGCTGGACGACGTACTCGAAGCGCATCCCCCACTGGCTGCCGTCCCTGAGCAGGCGGCGGAACTGCTCCTGATCCTCGGGGGTGGTGATGATCGCGATCTCGCGGAGGCCGGCGAGCATCAGCACCGACAGCGGGTAGTAGATCATCGGCTTGTCGAAGAGCGGCAGCAGCTGCTTCGACAGCGAATGGGTGATCGGGTAGAGCCGGGTGCCGGAGCCGCCGGCGAGGATGATGCCCTTGCGGTCGCTCATGATCCGGCCTCCGCGAGCTCGGCGATGACGGTGTCGAGGCTCGCGCGCCAGTCGGGCTGGACGATGCCGTAGGTCGCGGCGATCCGCGTGCAGTCGAGGACCGAGTTCGCCGGGCGGACGGCCCTGGTCGGCCAGTCGGCGGTGGCGATGCGGGCGACCGCCGGGCGCTCGGGCCAGCCGGCGCGCGCGAAGATCGCCTCGGCGAAGTCGGCCCAGGTGCAGGCGGGGGCGCCGGCGTAGTGGAAGACGCCGGCCTCGCCGCGGCCCGCCGACCACGCCTGCGCGATCGTCCAGAGGGCGCCGGCGATGTCGCGGGCGGCGGTCGGGCCGCCCTGCTGGTCGCCGACGACGCGCATCTCGGGCTTGCCGCGGCCGACGCGGAGCATGGTCTTCACGAAGTTGGCGCCGTGGGCGGAGAAGACCCAGGCGGTGCGCAGGATGACGTGGTCGGGGGTGGCGCCGGCGACGGCCTCCTCGCCGGCGAGCTTCGACGCCCCGTAGGCGCCGAGCGGGCCGGTCGCGTCGCCCTCGCGCCACGCCCGGCCGGGGGCGCCGTCGAAGACGTAGTCGGTCGAGACGTGGAGGAAGGGCAGGCCCTTGGCCGCGGCGGCGACCGCCATCGCCCCGGGGGCGGTGGCGTTGACCGCATGGGCGAGCCCGGGCTCGTCCTCGGCGCGGTCGACGGCGGTGTAGGCGGCGGCGTTGACGATCACGTCGGCCTCGGCCGCCGCGATGGCGCGGACGCAGGTCTCTGGCTCGGCGAGGTCGGCGGCGCCGCGGGAGAGGAAGCGGGCGTCGATGCCGCGGGCGACCGCGGTCCGGGCGAGCTCGCGCGCGACCTGGCCGGTCTCGCCGAAGACGAGGGCGCGCATCAGGCCGTCGCCGGCGTCAGGCCGCGCCGTTCGAGCTCGTGGCCGCGGGCCTGGATCGCCTGCCACCAGTCGCGGTTGTCGAGATACCAGCGCACGGTCTGGCGGAGGCCCTCGTCGAGGGTGACCGACGGCTCCCAGCCGAGCTCGTCGCGGATCTTCGTCGCGTCGATCGCGTAGCGGAAGTCGTGGCCGGGGCGGTCGGTGACGAAGGCGATGAGGCGATCGTGGGGGGCGCCGGCGGGGTGCATCTCGTCCATGAGCGCGCAGATGCGGCGGACGATCTCGATGTTCGGCGCCTCGGCGTTGCCGCCGATGTTGTAGCTCTCGCCGAGCCGGCCCTTCTCGGCGACGGCGAGGAGCGCGGTGGCGTGGTCGCCGACGAACAGCCAGTCGCGGACGTTCTCGCCGGTGCCGTAGACCGGGATCTCGCGGCCGGCGAGGGCGTTGAGGATGACGACCGGGATCAGCTTCTCGGGGAAGTGGAAGGGGCCGTAGTTGTTCGAGCAGTTGGAGAGCACGACCGGCAGGCCGTAGGTCTCGGCCCAGGCGCGGACGAGATGGTCGCTCGCCGCCTTGGAGGCGGAATAGGGCGAGTTCGGCGCGTAGGGCGTCGTCTCGGTGAACTTGCCGTCGGGCCCGAGGGTGCCGAAGACCTCGTCGGTCGAGACGTGGTGGAAGCGGAAGGGGCGCCCGGGCTTGTCGCGGCTGCCGCCCCAGTAGGCGCGGGCGGCCTCGAGCAGCGTGTAGGTGCCGGTGATGTTGGTGTCGACGAAGGCCGCCGGGCCGTCGATCGAGCGGTCGACGTGGCTCTCGGCGGCGAGGTGCATCACCGCGTCGGGCTCGTGCCTGGCGAAGATCGCGTCGAGGGCGGCGCGGTCGCGGATGTCGGCCCGCGCGAAGGAATAGCGGTTGGAGCCTTCGACGCTCGCGAGGTTGGCGAGGTTCGCCGCGTAGGTCAGGGCGTCGAGGTTGACGACCTCGTGGCCGTCGGCGATCGCCTGCCGCACCACGGCCGAGCCGATGAAGCCCGCGCCGCCCGTCACCAGAATCCGCATCAGAACACCCCGTACTCGAAAGGCGACACCCAGTCGCGGAAGGCGGGCGCCTTGCGGTCCTTGTCGGACAAGACCGCCTCTTCCGCGGAAACACCCCAGTCGACGCCGATGTCGGCGTCGTTCCACGCGACGCTGCCGTCGCTGGCGCCGTCGTAGACGTTGTCGACCTTGTAGATGACGAGGGTGTCCGGGGTCAACGTGACGAAGCCGTGGAGAAAGCCGCGGGGGACGAGGATCTGGGCGCCGTTCGCGGCGGAGATCTCCTCGGCGATCCATCGCCCCCAGGTCGGCGAGCCGCGGCGGGCGTCGACGGCGACGTCGAGGATGGCGCCCGCGGCCACGCGGACGAGCTTCGTCTGGGCGAAGGGCGGGGCCTGGTAGTGGAGGCCGCGGAGGGTGCCCTTCTGGGCGGAGAGGCTCTCGTTGTCCTGGACGAAGGCGAGCTCGAGGCCGGCCTCCTTCATGCGCGGGGCGCTCCAGGTCTCGGCGAAGTAGCCGCGGGCGTCGCCGAAGCGGCGCGGGGTCAGGATCTTCACCTCGGGGAGCGCGGTCGGTCGGATATCCATGCGGAGTCGGATAGTCGAAGCCGGGCGGGGGCGTCCAGACCCTATCGCACCGCACAATCGGCGCGGGAACGGCGGGGCGCCGGGGGACGGGCGTTGCACGGGCGCACCCCCCGGCGGGAAAGCGCCGCCCGAGGGTTGGCCCGTCTTGGTTCCACGGAAACTTATCCGTTAGTCTTTTGTTAACGAGAGAACACCGGGCAGGTCGGGACGATGGCGCGCGCACCGAAAACAGGCATCCTTCTCGGCTTGCTGCTGGCGACGGCGGCGGTCGGGCCGGCGAGCGCCTTCTCGCTCTTCGGCATCCATCTCTGGGGGGCGCGCGAGGAGGAGGACCACATCGAGGTGATCGACCCCCTGCCCTACACGGTGACGGTGAACGTCACCGGCACGGGCAGCGGCACGGCGAACCGCATCCAGGAGGCGTCATCGCTGTGGACCGACCGCGAGACGCCGGCCTCGGGGGTCGGCGGGCTGCTGTCGAAGGCGCGCGGCGACTACCGGCGGATCCTCGCGGCACTCTACGCGCAGGGGTACTACGGGCCCTACATCAGCATCCGCGTCGCCGGGCAGGAGGCGGCGGACATGACGCTCGCCGTCGACCTGCCGCCGAACGTGCCGGTGACGGTCGCGGTCGAGACCGGGCCGAGGTTCCGGTTCGGCCGGGCGGAGATCGTCAACGCGCCGCCGCCGACCGAGGACATGGACGACGAGGTCGACACGCCGGCGTCGATCGGCTTCAGGACCGGCGAGCGGGCGGCGTCGGGGATCATCAACCAGGCCTCGGCGCTGTCGATCGAGCGGTGGCGGCAGCTCTCGCACGCCAAGGCGCGCGAGGCCGGCCGCGAGGTGATCGCCGACCACGGCAACGACCGGCTCGACGTCACCCTGACGATGGACCCGGACCGGCCGGCGGTCTACGGCGAGATCAAGGCGGTCGGGAGCCAGCGCACCAACGCCGACTTCATCACCTACATGTCGGCGCTGCGACCCGGGCAGCCGTTCGACCCCGACGACATCGACTCGGCGCAGACCCGGCTGACGAGCCTGCAGGTCTTCCGCTCGCTGCGCTTCGAGGAAGGCGACGCCATCGCGCCCGACGGGACGCTGCCGATCACCATCCGCGTCGAGGACCGCCGGCCGCGGACGATCGGCGTCGGCGCGACGCTGTCGACGATCGACGGGGTCGGCGTCAACGCGTTCTGGATGCACCGCAACCTCTTCGGCCGGGCGGAGCAGCTGCGCTTCGACGCCGGCATCGACGGGCTCGGCGGCTCCCTCGACCCGGACGACTACGACTACAACCTCGGCGTCACCTTCACCAAGCCGGGCGTCTTCAACCCGGACACGAGCTTCGTCACCTCGCTGATCGGCCAGCGGGTGGACTACGACTCCTACCGCGAGCGGTCGGTGACGGCGCGGGCCGGGCTCAACCGCACCTTCGGCGACCACTTCACCGGCAGCATCATGGGGCTGGCGTCGCGGGCGCGCTACGAGGACGACTTCGGCGTCCGCCACTTCACCCTCGTCGGGCTCTCCGGCGTCGGGCAGTACGACCGGCGCGACGATCCGCTCGAGCCGACCCGCGGCTACTACCTCGCGGCGACGGCGCAGCCGCTCTACGACTTCGAGTACGACAACCCGATGGTGCAGACGACGGTCGAGGGGCGCGGCTACCTCGGCTTCGGCGAGGAGCGCCACCTCGTCCTCGCCGGGCGGCTCAAGGTCGGGAACTTCTTCGGGCCGGACGCGGCCGAGAGCCCGCCGAACCAGCTCTTCTTCACCGGCGGCGGCGGATCGGTGCGCGGCTACGCCTTCCGCTCGATCGGCGTCCGCACCATCGACACGCCCGACGACGAGATCTTCGAGACGATCACCATCGGCGGCGCCGGGCTGGTCGAGGGCTCGGCCGAGGTCCGCTACCGGATCAACGAGCGCTTCGGCGCGGTCGGCTTCGCCGACGCCGGCTACGTCACCGAGACCTCGGGGTTCGGGGGCGAGTCGACCTTCAAGACCGGCGTCGGCCTCGGGGGGCGCTACTACACCGGCATCGGCACCCTGCGCTTCGACCTCGCGACGCCCCTCCAGCCCGACCCGGGCGACTCGCGGCTCGCGTTCTACATCGGCATCGGACAAGCGTTTTGAGACGGTTCATCTTCCTCCTCGGCGCGCTCGTGCTCGTCGCCATCGCCGCGCTCGCCCAGGACGAGGACGGCGACCGCAGCGACAACGGTTTCATCACCAACCTGCTCGAGAACCAGCTCTCCGCCCCCGGACGCCAGATCCGCCTGAGCGGGGTCACCGGCGCCCTGTCGTCGCAGGCACGGATCGCCAGGATCACCGTCTCCGACGCCGAGGGCGCCTGGCTCGAGATCGACAACGTCGAGCTCGACTGGAGCCGGCTCGCGCTCCTGCGCGGGCGGGTGTCGGTCAACAAGCTCGGCGCCGAGCGGGTGGCGTGGCTGCGCCGGCCCGAGACCCCGGCGCAGCCGCGGGCGCTGCCGCAGGCGGAGGCGCAGCCGTTCGCGCTGCCCGAGCTGCCGGTGTCGATCCAGATCGCCGAGCTCGCCTTCCCCCAGCTCGTCTTCGACGAGGCGCTGTTCGGGCAGGCGGCGGAGCTCTCGCTCGCGGGCTCCCTCGACCTCGCCGGCGGCAACCTGACCACGAACCTCGACATCAACCGCCTCGACGGGCCGGGCGGCGCCCTGACCCTCGCGGCCGGGTTCTCGAACGCCTCGCGCCAGCTCGACGTCGACCTCGACCTCCGGGAGCCCGAGGGCGGCCTCGTCGCCACGCTGCTGCGGATCGAGGGCACGCCGCCGATCCACCTGACCGCCGAGGGCTCGGGGCCGCTCGACGACGTGGCGGTCACCGTGGCGCTCGACGCCGGCTCCGAGCGCATCGTCGACGGGCAGGTGGCGCTGCGCTCCGACGACACCGGCCTCGGCTTCGACGTCGACTTCAGGGGCGCGCTCTCGCCGCTGGTCCCCGCCCCCTACCGCGACTTCTTCGCCGGCGACAGCACCGTGCGGGTGCAGGGCGTCAGCAAGACCGGCGGCGGCCTGCGCATCTCGACGCTCTCGGTGGCGGGTGCGGTCCTCGACCTCGACGGCAACCTCGAGACCGGCAGCGACGGCTTTCTCCGCGACCTCACGCTCACCGGCACGCTCGGGCACCCGACGGCGCCGGCGCCGGTGGTGCTGCCGGTGCCGGGCGGCGCGACGACGCTCCAGTCGGCGGCGCTCAACGTCCGCTTCGGCGAGGGCACGCGCTGGAACGGCTTCGTCGTCCTCGACCGGCTCGCCACCGGCGGCATCGAGATGGAGGACGTGACGCTGCGCCTCGGCGGGCTCGCACAAAACCTCGACGACCCGGCGACGCGCAACGTCACCGTCACCGTCGAGGGGCTCGCCACCGGGGTCTGGGCCGCCGATCCGAAGGTCGCGCAGGCGCTCGGGACGCGGATCGACCTCTTCGCCGACGTCGGCCTGCCGCCGAACGCGCCGATCGCGGTCAACCAGCTCCAGGTGAGCGGCAACGGCCTGTCGATCTTCAGCTCCGGCAGCTTCGCCGACGGCACCTACACCGGACGCAACGCCGTGCGGATCGGCGACATCGCCGTCCTCGCCGGGATCGCCGACCGGCCGCTCGCCGGCGCGGTCGACCTCCGGGCGAACGGCAGCGTCACCCCGCTCTCGGGCGGCTTCGACCTGACCTTCGAGGGCGGCGTCACCGACATCCGCCTCGGCGACACCCGGGTCGACCGGCTCCTCGCCGGGGCGACGACGATCTCGGGGCGCGCAGTGCGCGACGCCGGCGGCATCCGCACCGAGAACCTCGAGATCGGCAACGACCAGATCAGCTTCGCCTCGAACGGCACGCTGTCGAGCGCGCGGACCGACATCGGCTTCGAGGCCACCCTCGCCGACCTCGCGCTCGTCGATCCGCGCCTCGAGGGCCGGGCGACCGCGACCGGGCGGGCGACGGGCAGCGGACGCCCGATCGAGGTGACCCTCCTCGCCGAGGTGCCGAACGGCCGGGTGATGGAGCGGACGCTGACCAACGCGCGCCTCGGCTTCACCGGGCAGGTCGACGGGTCGGACCTGACCGGCACCCTCGACGGCTCGGGCGGGCTCGACGGCCTCGTCCTCGCCCTCGGCGGCGACGTGAGTGCCGTCGGCGAGCGGCGGGCGGTCTCGGGCCTCGACGTGCGGGTCGGGCCGAACCGGCTGACCGGCGACGTGGCGATCGAGGGCACCGGGCCGGCGACGGGCACGCTCCGGCTCGACGCCCCCGACATCGCGCCCCTCGCCGCGCTCGCCCTCGTCGAGGCGACGGGCGCGGTCGACGCGACGGTCGATCTCGCCGCGGCCGAGGTCGGCCAGGGGATCGGCGTGCGGGCGCAGGCCCGCGACGTGGTGGTCGGGGCGACGCGGCTCGGGTCGCTCGACGCGAACGCCGAGGTGACGGACGCCCTCGGCCTGCCGCTCGTCCACGGCACGCTGCGGGCGGATGACCTCGTCGCCGGCGGCATCGAGGTCGCCTCGCTCTCGGCGACCGCGACCCAGACCGACGCGACGACGATGCGGTTCGAGGCAGAGAGCCGCCTCGCGATCGGCACGCTCGCCGATGTCTCGGGCGAGCTGAAGCGGCTCGACCAGGGCTTCGCGGCGCGGCTCGACACCCTCGGGCTCCGCCAGCAGGGGGTGGCGGCGACGCTCGCGGCACCGGCGACGGTGACGGTGAGCGGCGGGGCGGTGGAGCTGACGCCGCTGACGCTCGACTTCGGCACCGGCAGCCTGACGGCGGAGGGGCGGATGGACGAGAGCTTCGACATCGACGTGGCGATCGCGTCGATGCCGCTGGCGCTCGCCAACGCGATCCGCCCGGACCTCCAGCTCGCGGGCACGGTCAACGGCACCGCCCGGGTGACCGGCCCGCGCGACGCCCCCGACGTGCGCTTCGACCTCGCCGCGACCGACGTCGCGTCGAGCGTCACCCGCGGCGCCGGACTGCCGCCGGTGTCGCTGACCGCGCGGGGCACGACCGACGCCGGCCGCCTCGCGCTCGACGCCCGGGTGACCGCGGGCGGCGGCCTCGCCGCCGAGGCGCGGGGCAGCGTGCCGCTCGGCGACGGCGCGCTCGACCTGCTCGTCGACCTGCAGAGCTTCCCGGTGGCGCTCGTCGACCGCCTCGCCGGCAACCGCGGCCTGAGCGGCACGGTCACCGGCCGGGCGACGGTGCGCGGCACCCTCGCCGCCCCCGACGTCGCCTTCGACGCCCGCGGCGAGAGCCTGAGCGCGACGGTGCTGGCGACGAACGCCATCCCGCCGGTCAACGTCACCGTCGAGGGCACCTTCCGCGGGCAGACGATCACCCTGCAGACCGCGCGGGCCTCGGGCGCCGGCGGCATGGACCTGACCGGGTCGGGGCGCATCCCGCTCTCGGGGCCGGGGCTCGACATCCAGGTCGCGGGGACCGCACCGCTGTCGATGGCGAACCCGTTCCTCGAGCAGCGCTCGGCGCAGGCCGCTGGCGTGGCGCGGATCAACGCGACGGCACGGGGCTCGCTCGCGGCCCCGCAGCTCGGCGGGACGGTGGCGCTCGACGGCGGCACCTTCGTCGACCCGCAGACCAACCTCCGCCTCGAGGGCATCGCCCTCGACGCCGGCCTCGAGGGCGACGCGGCGGTGCTGCGCAGCTTCTCGGCCAACGTCGCGACCGGCGGGCGGGTCACCGCCGACGGGCGGGTGACGCTGAACGCGGCGGCGGGCTATCCGGCCGACCTCGAGGTGCGGATCATCGACGTGCGCTACACCGACGGCGCCTTCGTCTCGACCCGGCTCGCCGGCGACATCGCGGTCGAGGGGCCCCTCGTCGGCGGCGCCGGGCTGATCTCGGGGCGGATCGACCTCGGGCGCACCGAGATCTCGATCTCCGAGGGCCTCGGCGGCGCAGCGCAGGCGGCGCTCGAGCAGGTCGACCACGTGCGGACGCCCGGGCCGGTGCAGGTCACGCTCGACCGCGCCCGCATCGGCGAGATGCAGGAGGAAGCGGCGCGGCCGCCGAGCGCGGGGATGCGCCTCGACGTGCGCATCGACGCGCCGAACCAGATCTTCGTGCGCGGGCGCGGCCTCGACGTCGAGCTCGGCGGCTCGGTGCGCATCCAGGGCCGGACCACCGACATCCAGCCGGTCGGGCAGTTCGACCTCCGCCGCGGCCGCCTCGTCATCCTCGGGCAGCGCATCGAGTTCGAGGAAGGCTCGCTCCAGCTCGTCGGCAACCTCGACCCGCTGCTGCACTTCGTCGCACGCACCCGGTCGCAGGACGTGATCGCCATCGTCACGGTCACCGGGCGGGCGTCGGCGCCGGACATCGAGTTCTCCTCCGAGCCGCCGCTGCCCCAGGACGAGGTCCTCGCCCGCATCCTCTTCAACCGGGCGACCGACAACCTCTCGCCCTTCCAGCTCGCCCAGCTCGCCGCCGCCGCAGCGGAGCTCGCGGGGAGCGGCGGGCCGGGGATCATGTCGCAGATCCGCGACGCCACCGGCCTCGACGACCTCGACATCGTCACCGAGGACGACGGCGCCACCGCGGTCAGGGCCGGACGCTACCTGAGCGACAACGTCTACCTCAACCTCCAGACCGACACCGCCGGCATGACCCAGGCCGAGATCAACCTCGAGCTCAGCGACCACGTCACCGCCCGCGGCGCGGTCGCCTCGGACGGCAACACCACGATCGGCCTGTTCTACGAGCGCGACTACTGAGACCCGCGCCCGGTCGCGCCCGAGGGCGCCTTGCATCGCGGCGGCAATTGCGACAATACCGCCCCGGTGAGCGGCGGCAGGGGCCGTGCGGAGGGTATGCGGATGGACGGCGGAATGGAGACGGCACAGGAGCCCACGGTCAGCCTGAGCGTGCGCGAGCTCTTCGGAATCGACTCGGACATGACCGTGAAGGGCTTCGCCGAGCCCACCGACCGCGTGCCCGACATCGACCCGACCTACCGCTTCGACCGCGACACGACGCTCGCCATCCTCGCCGGCTTCGCCTTCAACCGTCGGGTGATGATCCAGGGCTACCACGGCACCGGCAAGTCGACGCACATCGAGCAGGTGGCGGCGCGGCTCAACTGGCCGTGCGTGCGGGTCAACCTCGACAGCCACATCAGCCGCATCGACCTGATCGGCAAGGACGCGATCAAGATCCGCGACGGCATGCAGGTGACCGAGTTCCAGGAGGGCATCCTGCCGTGGTGCCTGCGCAACCCGGTGGCGATCTGCTTCGACGAGTACGACGCCGGCCGCCCGGACGTGATGTTCGTGATCCAGCGCGTGCTCGAGGTCGACGGCAAGCTGACGCTCCTCGACCAGAACAAGGTGATCCGGCCGCATCCCTACTTCCGGCTGTTCTCGACGGCGAACACCGTCGGCCTCGGCGACACCACCGGGCTCTACCACGGCACCCAGCAGATCAACCAGGGCCAGATGGACCGCTGGAACATCGTCGTCACGCTGAACT
>CAZEGY010000081.1:0-11050 GCA_964511815.1 uncultured Rhodovulum sp. | reverse complement strand
ACTCGAGGAAGATCTGGCCGTCGGTGATCGAGATGACGTTGGTCGGGATGTAGGCCGAGACGTCGCCGGCCTGGGTCTCGATGATCGGCAGCGCGGTGAGCGAGCCCGAGCCGAAGTCCTTGTTGAGCTTGGCGGCGCGCTCGAGCAGGCGCGAGTGCAGGTAGAAGACGTCGCCGGGGTAGGCCTCGCGGCCCGGCGGGCGGCGGAGCAGCAGCGACATCTGGCGGTAGGAGACGGCCTGCTTGGAGAGGTCGTCGTAGATGATCAGCGCGTGCATGCCGTTGTCGCGGAAGTATTCCGCCATCGCGCAGGCCGAGTAGGGGGCGAGGTACTGCATCGGCGCGGGCTCGGAGGCGGTGGCGGCGACGATGATGGAGTAGTCCATCGCGCCGGCTTCCTCGAGCTTGCGGACGAGCTGGGCGACGGTGGAGCGCTTCTGGCCGACGGCGACGTAGACGCAGTAGAGCTTCCTGCCCTCGTCGTCTCCGGCGGCCTCGTTGTAGGACTTCTGGTTGAGGATGGTGTCGAGGGCGAGGGCGGTCTTGCCGGTCTGGCGGTCGCCGATGATGAGCTCGCGCTGGCCGCGGCCGATGGGGATCAGGGCGTCGACCGCCTTGAGGCCGGTGGCCATCGGCTCGTGCACCGACTGGCGGGGGATGATGCCCGGCGCCTTGACGTCGGCGACGCGGCGCTCGGCCGCCTGGATCGGGCCCTTGCCGTCGATGGGGTCGCCGAGGGCGTCGACGACGCGGCCGAGGAGGCCCTTGCCGACGGGGACGTCGACGATCGACTTGGTGCGCTTGACGGTGTCGCCCTCGCCGATGTCGCGGTCGGAGCCGAAGATGACGACGCCGACGTTGTCCATCTCGAGGTTGAGGGTCATGCCGCGGATGCCGCCGGGGAACTCGACCATCTCGCCGGCCTGGACGTTGTCGAGGCCGTGGACGCGGGCGATGCCGTCGCCGACCGAGAGCACCCGGCCCACTTCCGCGACTTCCGCCTGCTGGCCGAAGTTCTTGATCTGCTCCTTGAGGATCGCGGAGATTTCAGCGGCCTGGATCGCCATCAGCCTACCTCTTTCATGACATTCTGGAGTGCGGACAGCTTCGAGCGGATCGACGTGTCGATCATCCGCGAGCCGACCTTGACGACGAGGCCGCCGATGAGGCTCTCGTCGACGGTTATGTCGAGTTTCACGTCCTTGCCGACGCTCTCCCTGAGCTTCGCCGAGAGGGCGTCGGTCTGGGCCTTGGTGAGCGTCTTCGCGCTCGTGACCTCGGCGGTGACCTCGCCGCGGTGT
This sequence comes from uncultured Rhodovulum sp., assembly GCA_964511815.1. GTDB lineage: Bacteria > Pseudomonadota > Alphaproteobacteria > Rhodobacterales > Rhodobacteraceae > Amaricoccus. The sequence goes on along the minus strand of CAZEGY010000081.1, from coordinate 9,750 downwards.
GCGGCAATCAGTCCCTTGACCTGCCGGGCGAGGTCGGGGACGACGAAGAGGCGGCGGTTGCGGGCCATCAGCCCGAGGGTGCTGGAGACCGTGGCGCCGAGCCCCATCGCCGAGGCGATCGCGGCGAGGGCGTTGGCCTGCTGCTCGCGCGTGTAGACGGGATTGGCGAGGATCTCGCGGAAGTCGGCGCTCGTCGCGTGGACGGTCTCGATCTCGCGGAGGTCGCGCTCGACCTCGTCGAGGAGGTCGCCGTCGCGGGCGATCTCGAAGAGGGCCGTGGCGTACCGGCCTGCTACACCCGAAGTCAATGAGCTTGACACCGACACCCTTCCGTTGTTCTGGCCCGGTCCCGACGGGCGGACAGCGTTGTCGTGGTGCGGCCTTGCCCCCCGCAACCCGGCGAAATCGGCGGCGTGATAGCATGCGCGCCCGGGGCGGGCAAGACGCTGATGCCGCGGAATGATGCGTCTGCGAAGGGGTCTTGCCTCAGACTTTCGACTCGGTCGGCTGCGCGCGCGGCGACGGGCCGGGCACCGGCCGCGGCTTGCCGCCCGCCAGCCCCTCGAGCACCTCGAGGGGGCCGGGGATCGTCACCTTCGAGCCGCGCGAGGGCCGGGCGTAGACCTGCTTCGAGGCCTCGACGAGCAGCGCGCCGGCGACCGGGCGCGGGTCGAAGCGCCGACCGATCTTCTCCCAGAGATAGGACCACTGGAACCAGAAGCGCCGGTGCGTCGGCGGCGCGTAGAGCGCCCCGGCGTGGCGCTCGGGCACGAAGCGGTGGCCGCGCAGCACGGATTCGAGCTGGCCGAGGCTGTAGGGGCGGCCGTAGCCGAACGGGGTGGCGTCGCGGCGCGCCCACAGGCCGGAGCGGTTCGGGACGATGAAGACCGCCCGCCCGCCGGGGGCGAGCACCCGCCAGATCTCGGCGAGGAGCGCGTCGGGTCGCTCGCAGGTCTCGAGCCCGTGGGCGACGATCAGGCGGTCGACGGTGCCCGCCTCGATCGGCCAGCGGGTCTCCTCGACGAGGGCGGAGACGTTGGGGCCGCCGGGCGGCCACGGCATCACCCCCTGCGGGCCGGGCATCAGCGCGATGACGCGCCGGGCGTCGGCGAGGAACGGGCGGAGCATCGGCGCGGCGAAGCCGTAGCCGACGACGGCCATGCCGCGGGTCTCGGGCCAGAGCCGGCGCAGCGCCTCCTGCAGCGCACGCTGCGCCAGCCGGCCGAGGTGGGTCCGGTAGTAGAAGGCGCGGAGGTCGACCACGTCGAGGTGCATGGACGGAGGCTAGCGGATTCGGGCGTGGGGCGCCAATGGCGCGCCGGTGTCCCGGATACCGAGGATTGACGATCTGGCGATTTTCTCCATATTAGCTAATATGAAGAATCCGGAGGCGGGCATGAAGCAGTTTTCCTCGACCGAGCTGGCGAACCGGACAGGGGACGTGCTGGCGGCCGCGGCAGAGGCGCCGGTGGTGATCGCCCGCCATGGCAAGCCGCGCTTCGTCGTGCTTTCGGCGGAGCGATACCATCGCCTGCGCCAGGGGCAGGAAACCCGGCGGGCCTTCCACGTCTCGGATCTGACGGACGCGGAGGCGGAGCGGCTCGTTCGCGACCTGCAGGACAGCATCGACAATGGCTGATCGCCCCGGCCCTTCCGTCGGGGACGTCTGGCGCTATCCGTTCCTCTGGCGTCGGGAGGCGGACCGGGGCGAGACCGAGGGCCGCAAGGCGCGGCCGGTGGCGGTGACGCTCCTCGTTCGAAACGCTGCCGACGAGATGGAAGTCCTCATGGTACCCGTCACGTCGCAGCCACCGGGGAACGATCGCTTCGCCGTCGAGGTGCCGGACATCGAAAAGCGGCGGGCGGGGTTGGACGGCGATCTGTCGCTGTGGATCATGGCGGACGAGGCCAATACCGATCTTCCGGGGCGGAGCTTCTACTTGGAGCCGGACGCGCGCATGGGCGCGTTCAGCGGCCAGTTCATCAAGGTCGTGCAGGCGCTCATGATCCGGGCGCTGAGGGCGCGAAGGCTGAAGAGCACGAGCCGCGGGCAGCACCGGACATGAGGGCGAGGACGCGGGGAGCACCGGCGGGGGACGACGCGAGCTGACGCCGGAGCGACCGGCTCGCGCCGGGAGAGGCGTTCGCCTGCCGGGCGCGACCGGCAGGCAGTCGGCGGCGGACCCGCGGATCCCGCTCCTGTCCGGCCCCGGAAGCGGGGTGGAGCGGCGCGCCTGGCGCGCTATGCTCCACCCGAAGCAACCGCGCCCCGGGGGGAAGGCCATGCCGCTCGAGATCGTCACCGTCCCTTGTCTCAAGGACAACTATGCCTATCTCCTCCGCGACGCAGCGACCGGAACGGTCGGCCTCGTGGACGCTCCCGAGGCCGCGGCGGTCGAGGCGGCACTGAAGGGGAAGGGCTGGACGCTCGACCTCATCCTCATCACCCACCATCACGGCGACCACATCGACGGGGTGGCGGCGCTTCGCGAGAAGTACGGGGCGAAGGTGGCGGGCGCGGCGGCGGACCGCCGGCGGCTGCCCGAGCTCGACATCGCCCTCGCCGAGGGCGACACGGTCGCGGTCGGGGAGAGCACCGGCGAGGTGCTCGACGTGCCGGGGCATACGGTCGGGCACGTCGCCTACTGGTTCGCGGAGGACCGGGCGCTGTTCTCGGCGGACAGCCTGATGGTGATGGGATGCGGGCGGGTGTTCGAGGGGACGCCCGAGCAGATGTGGGGGAGCCTGATGAAGATGGCGGCGCTGCCGGACGACACGCTGTTGTATTCCGGCCACGAGTACGCGGAGAGCAACACCCGCTTCGCCCTCTCGGTGGACGCGGAGAACCCGGCGCTGCGGGCGCGGGCGAAGGAGATTGCCGCGATGCGGCAGATGGTCGGCGCGACGGTGCCGGCGCGGCTCGACCTCGAGAAGGCGACGAATCCGTTCCTGCGGGCCGGCGATCCCGGCTTCAAGGCGGCGCTCGGCCTCGAGAAGTTGCCCGATGCCCAAGTTTTCGCCGAGATCCGGCGACGCAAGGATTCTTTCTGAGCAGGTGCAACAAGCGCCCCTGCTCGGAACGGCCATCACTGCAATTTTTTTGCGCTTTTGGCCGACGCAGCGCATACTCACCCTTGAAGCGCTGTGGCTCGAACCGAAGTTTAACAGGTGATCGGTACCTGTGAGTGCCCCTGCCCACGCTGGCCTGAACTGGCCGGCGGGTTCTACCGGAAGGACGCGGACTATGCCCTCTTTTTCGAGCACCCTCGAAGCCGCCATCCACAACGCTCTCGGGCAGGCGAACCAGCGCAAGCACGAGCTCGCGACGCTCGAGCACCTTCTTCTCGCGTTGATCGACGAGCCCGACGCCGCGCGGGTGATGAAGGCCTGCGGCGTCGACCTCGACAAGCTCAGGAAGACGATCGTCGCCTTCCTCGACGAGGAGCTCGACGCGCTCATCTCCGACATCGAGGGCTCGGAGGCGGCGCCGACCACGGGCTTCCAGCGGGTGATCCAGCGGGCGGCGATCCATGTCCAGAGCTCGGGGCGCTCGGAGGTCACCGGGGCGAACGTCCTCGTGGCGATCTTCGCGGAACGCGAGAGCCATGCCGCGTACTTCCTGCAGGAGCAGGACATGACCCGTTACGACGCGGTCAACTACATCAGCCACGGCGTCGCCAAGGACCCGACCTACGGCGAGGCGCGGCCGGTGAAGGGTGCGGAGGCCGCGCCCGAGACGAAAGCCCAGGGGGGACAGGGAGCCAAGGAAGCCGAGGAGACCGCATTGCAGAAGTACTGCGTCGACTTGAACGAGAAGGCACGGAAGGGCGACGTCGATCCGCTGATCGGGCGTGATCTCGAGGTCGAACGCTGCATCCAGGTCCTCTGCCGCCGGCGCAAGAACAATCCCTTGCTCGTCGGCGACCCCGGCGTCGGCAAGACCGCGATCGCCGAGGGGCTGGCGCGCAAGATCGTCGACGGCGACACGCCCGCCGTGCTCGCCGAGACGACGATCTACTCGCTCGACATGGGCGCGCTCCTCGCCGGCACCCGCTATCGCGGCGACTTCGAGGAGCGGCTGAAGGCGGTGATGAAGGAGCTCGAGCAGCACCCGAACGCCATCCTGTTCATCGACGAGATCCACACGGTCATCGGCGCCGGCGCGACGAGCGGCGGGGCGATGGACGCCTCCAACCTCCTGAAGCCGGCGCTCCAGTCGGGCGTCCTGCGCTGCATGGGCTCGACGACCTACAAGGAGTACCGCCAGCACTTCGAGAAGGACCGGGCGCTGGCCCGGCGCTTCCAGAAGATCGACGTCAACGAGCCGTCGGTGGAGGACGCCTTCAAGATCCTCAAGGGGCTGAAGCCCTACTTCGAGGACCACCACGACATCCGCTACACCGTCGAGGCGATCCGCTCGGCGGTCGACCTCGCGGCGCGCTACATCCACGACCGCAAGCTCCCCGACAAGGCGATCGACGTGATCGACGAGGCCGGCGCGGCGCAGCACCTCCTGCCCGAGAGCCGGCGGCGCAAGACCATCACCTCGAAGGAGATCGAGGCGGTGGTGGCGAAGATCGCCCGCATTCCGCCGAAGAACGTCTCCAAGGACGACGCCGAGGTGCTGAAGGACCTCGACAACGCCCTGAAGCGGGTGGTGTTCGGGCAGGACAAGGCGATCGAGGCGCTGGCGAGCGCGATCAAGCTCAGCCGGGCGGGCCTGCGCGAGCCGGAGAAGCCGATCGGCAACTACCTCTTCACCGGCCCGACCGGCGTCGGCAAGACCGAGGTGGCGAAGCGGCTGGCACAGCAGCTGGGCGTGGAGCTCCTGCGCTTCGACATGTCGGAGTACATGGAGAAGCACACGGTCAGCCGCCTGATCGGCGCGCCGCCGGGCTATGTCGGCTTCGACCAGGGCGGGCTGCTGACCGACGGCGTCGACCAGCATCCGCATTGCGTGCTGCTGCTCGACGAGATGGAGAAGGCGCATCCGGACGTCTACAACATCCTCCTGCAGGTGATGGACAACGGCAAGCTCACCGACCACAACGGCCGGACCGTCGACTTCCGCAACGTCGTGCTGATCATGACCTCGAACGCCGGTGCGTCGGAGCAGGCCCGCGAGGCGCTCGGCTTCGGGCGGGCGCGGCGCGAGGGCGAGGACACCGCCGCGGTCGAGCGGATGTTCACGCCGGAGTTCCGCAACCGGCTCGACGCGGTGATCTCGTTCGCGCCGCTGCCGAAGGAGGTGATCCTCCAGGTGGTCGAGAAGTTCGTGCTCCAGCTCGAGGCCCAACTGATGGACCGCAACGTCCAGATCGAGCTGACCCCGGAGGCGGCGGAGTGGCTCGCCGACAAGGGCTACGACGACAAGATGGGCGCGCGCCCCCTCGGGCGGGTGATCCAGGAGCACATCAAGAAGCCGCTCGCCGAGGAGCTGCTCTTCGGCAAGCTCGCCAAGGGCGGGCTGGTGCAGGTGACGGTGAAGGACGGCGAGATCGCCCTCACCATCGAGCCCGCCGCCGCCCCGCGCCTGACCGCGAAGAAGCCGCCGCTGCTGACCGCCGAGTAGCCGGGCCGCGGCAGCGCGAGAGACGACGAACCCCGCCGGACCTCCCGGCGGGGTTTTTTCGTGGCGGATGGCGGATGCAGGCGCGGCTACTCCGCGGGATGCTTGCGGGAAACCTCGGCGTCGAGCTTGCGAACCTGGGCGCGCAGGATCAGGTAGCCGCCGATGGCGACGGCGAGGGCGATGACCGGGACGATGAACTCGAAGAACGTCATTCGCTCGCCTCCTTCCTGATCGGTCCCAGAATGTAATGCGAGATCCCGTGCAGCGCCAGTCCGACGATCCTCCACCACAGGGTCGAGAAACTGGCATTCGCCAGGCTTTCGGTCAGCGACCGCAGGATCGCGAAACCGATGAGCCCGAGCGCGACGGCGTTGACGAAGCCGGCGAGGAGCTTCACGCGCTCGTTGCTGGTGGCGATCGGATCGGGCCGCGTGGTCAATCCCATGTTGCGAGCGTTTCCTCGATGCGTGCCGGATCGTGCAGCAGACGCACCAAGCGTTTCGGAGGCGTTACCGTGCTCGCCGGAGATGCCATCGCCCGCCCCCGGGCGGCAGTGCTCAGGGCCGGCTGGCGTAGAGCGGGTCGAGGAGGCCGCGGCCGCCGTCGACGGCGAGGATCTGGCCGGTGACGTAGGCCGCCCCCGGCGAGGCGAGGAAGAGCGCGGTGGCGGCGAAGTCGGCGGGCTCGCCGGCGCGGCCGAGCGGCGCGACCTCGGCGATCGCCTCGGGCAGGTCGTCGATCTCCGGGAGCGCCCCGGCGAGGGAGCGGCCGAAGAGGCCGCCGACGGCGACGGCGTTGACCCGGATGCGGTGCGGCGCGAGGGCGAGGGCGAGGGTGCGGGTGAGCTGGTCGATGGCGGCGCAGCTCACCGAGTAGGCGAGCAGGCTCGGCGCGGTGCGGCTGGCGTGGATCGAGGAGAGGTTGACGATGGCGCGGTCGGCCGGCGGGTCCTCGCCGCGGGCGATCTCGATCATCCGGCGGGCGGCGATCTGGGTGAGGCGCAGGGTCGCGGTGACGTTCTGGGCGAGGATCGCCTCCAGCCGGTCGCCCTCGGGGTTCAGCGGGTCGGAGGCGACGAGGACGCGGCTCGCGTTGACGAGGACGTCGATGCCGTCGTTGGCGTCGAGGGCGGTGGCGACGAGGTTGGTCATCGCGAGCTTCTCGCGGAGGTCGCCGGCGAAGGCGCGGGCGCGGCCGGACCAACCGGTCTCGGCGAGGCACTCGACCTCGTGCTCGAGGCGGGCCTCGTCGATGTCGGCGCAGACGACCGAGGCGCCGGCGCGGACGAAGGCCTGCGCCACCGCGAGGCCGACCCCGCGCGCCGCCCCGGTCACGATCACCGACCTTCCCGTGAAATCGCCCATGGCCCGCATCCGTCGCTCGCCCGCCGCGAGCCTAGCCGAGGCGCCGGCGGGCGGCGAGGGGAATCCGGGACGGCTTGAGCGCGGGGGCGGCGCGGTCGTAGAAGGGAGGCATGGGGGAGACCTTCGACCACATCGTCGTCGGCGCCGGCACCGCCGGGTGCCTGCTCGCCAACCGCCTCAGCGCCGATCCCGGCGTCCGGGTGCTGCTGCTCGAGGCCGGCGGCAGCGACGCCTACCACTGGGTGCGCATCCCGGTCGGCTATCTCTACTGCATCGGCAACCCGCGCACCGACTGGATGTACCGGACCGAGCCCGACCCCGGCCTCAACGGGCGCAGCCTGAAGTACCCGCGCGGCAAGGTCCTCGGCGGCTGCTCGTCGATCAACGGCATGATCTACATGCGCGGGCAGGCGCGCGACTACGACGCCTGGGCCGAGCTCACCGGCGAGGACGCCTGGGCGTGGGAGAACGCCCTCCCCGACTTCCGCGCCCACGAGAGCCACTGGCGGATGGACGACGGCGGCGACCCGGAGTTCGCCCGCTTCCACGGGCGTGGGGGCGAGCTCCGCGTCGAGCGGCAGCGCCTGCGCTGGGAGGTGCTCGAGGCCTTCGTCGAGGCCTGCGAGGAGGCCGGCATCCCGCGGCGCGACGACTTCAACGACGGCGACAACGAGGGCGTCGGCTTCTTCGAGGTGAACCAGAAGGGCGGCTGGCGCTGGAACGCGGCGCGGGCGTTCCTGCGCCCCGCGGCGGGCCGGCCGAACCTCGTCGTCCGCACCGGCGCCGAGGTCGAGCGGCTGGTGATCGAGGCCGGCGCCGACGGGGCCGATGGCGGCCTCGCCTGCCGCGGCGTCGTGCTCCGCGGGGCGGAGGCGCCGCTCCTGGCGCGGCGTGGGGTGGTGCTCGCGGCCGGGGCGATCAACTCGCCGAAGCTCCTCCAGCTCTCGGGCGTCGGGCCGGCGGCGCTCCTCGCCCGGCACGGCATCGGCGTTGTCGCCGACCTGCCGGGGGTGGGGGCGAACCTCCAGGATCACCTCCAGATCCGCAGCGTCTGGAAGGTGACGGGCGCCCGCACCCTGAACGACCTCTCGGCCGGGCTCTGGGGCAAGGCGCGGATCGCCGCCGAGTACGCGTTCCGCCGCAGCGGCCCGATGAGCATGGCCCCGAGCCAGCTCGGCGCCTTCACCCGCTCCGACCCGGGGAAGAACCACGCCAACATCGAGTTCCACGTCCAGCCCTTGAGCCTCGACGCCTTCGGCGAGCCGCTCCACGCCTTCCCGGCGATCACCGCGAGCGTCTGCAACCTCAACCCGACCAGCCGGGGAACGGTCGAGATCGCCAGCGCGCGGGGCGAGGACGCGCCGCTGATCCGCCCGAACTACCTCGCGACCGACGACGACCGGCGGATCGCGGCGGAGAGCCTGCGCGTCACCCGGACGATCTGCGGCCAGCCGGCCCTGACGCGCTACGCCCCGGTCGAGTGGAAGCCCGGCCCCGAGTACGAGAGCGACGCCGACCTCGCCCGCCTCGCCGGCGACATCGCGACGACGATCTTCCACCCGGTCGGGACGACGGCGATGGGCCGCGACGGCGACGCGGCCGCGGTCCTCGATCCCCGGCTCCGGGTCCGCGACGGCCGGGGCGGCCGCATCGCCGGCCTCCGCGTCGTCGACGCCGGCGCGATGCCGGTCATCACCAGCGGCAACACCAACGCCCCGGTGCTGATGATCGCCGAGAAGGCCGCGCGCTGGATCCGCGCCGACGGCTGAGGGGCGGATGCGCTTCACCTTCCCCCACAGCCACGCCTTCCCCGGCGGCCGGGTCGCGGTCGCCGCGGACGACGACGGCGGCGGCGACGACGGCGGCGGCGACGACGGGGGCGGCGACGACGGGGGCGGCGACGGACCGGCGGCGACGGTCGAGTTCGCCGGCGGCGTGACGCTCGCCGGCGCCTTCCGCCGCGACGGCGCCGAGCTCGTGCTCGACGTGCCCGCCCATCGCACCGCCCGCGGCACCGCGATCGCCGCCCGCCGCTGGCGGCTGCGCCGGCGCGGCGACGGGACGTGGCGAAGCCACCCGGACTGAACCCGGGCGGAAACGCCGCCGGCCCCGCCCACCGCTTGCATCCCGCCCTGCCGCGTGCCTCAGTGGCGGCCGCGGGAGCGGCGGGAGCGACGATGCGGGCCTGGGATTTCTGGATCGACCGGGGCGGGACCTTCACCGACATCGTCGCGCGCGACCCGGGCGGGCGGATCGCGCGGGCGAAGCTGCTCTCCGAGAACCCGGAGCTCTACGCCGACGCCGCCCTCCACGGCATCCGCGGCTTCCTCGGCCTCGCCCCGGACGCCCCGATCCCCGCCGAGGCGGTGGCGAGCGTCAAGATGGGGACGACGGTCGCGACCAACGCCCTGCTCGAGCGCCGCGGCGAGCCGGTGGTGCTCGTCACCACCCGAGGGCTCGGCGAGCAGCTCCGCCTCGCCTACCAGAACCGCCCCCGGCTCTTCGACCGCCACATCGTCCTGCCCGAGATGCTCCACTCCCGGACGATCGAGGCGCGCGAGCGGGTCCGCGCCGACGGCACCGTCGAGGTGCCGCTCGACGAGGCCCACCTCGCCGCCGCCCTCGCCGAGGCGCGCGCCGCGGGGCTCGGCGCCTGCGCCATCGTCTTCGTCCACGGCTACCGCCACCGCGCCCACGAGGCGCGGGCGGCCGAGCTCGCCCGCGCCGCGGGCTTCGCCCAGGTCTCGGCGAGCCACGCGGTCAGCCCGCTGATGAAGATGGTGAGCCGCGGCGACACCACCGTCGTCGACGCCT
>CAZEGY010000080.1:0-11056 GCA_964511815.1 uncultured Rhodovulum sp. | reverse complement strand
GCCGCTCAGACAGCATAGTCCGCGCCGAAGCGCTCCGCCAGGTAGCGGCGGTCGCCTTCGAGGCGCGCCTCGAGCAGCGCCACGACGGCGGCGTCGATCTCCACCGGACGGGTCCTGTGGACGCTGTCGGCGACGCCGGAATAGGCCCCGGGGCCGAGCCCGAGGAAGCCCTCCACCCGCCGCAGGAAGTCGACGGGGGCGCGGCCGATCCCGGCATAGGGCAGGTAGAGGATCTGCGCCGGCGGGAACACCGCCTCCCAGCGGGCGATGTTGTCGCGGTAGGCGCTGCGGGCCAGCACCGCCGGCAGGAGGCTGGTCCCGTCCTCGAGCCAGTCGCTGCCGACGTGCTCGCTCTTGCGCCGGTTGGCCGCCATCCGGAGCTGCGACAGCGCCCGGTCGACCGGGTCGCGGAGGATGAAGATGACCTTCATCGCCGGGTTGACCGCGCGCACCCGCTCGACCCCGGCGGCGGGCAGCAGCGAATAGGCCGGGGTCACCTCGCCGGTCAGCCGGCCGGCGGCGTCCGGATGGTCGAAGACCGCCCGGTACCAGGCGTCCTGGCGCCGCGGCATCGCCGTCAGCCGCTCGAAATAGGCGGCGAACGCCTGGCCGGGCTGCCCGTGCCGGCGCAGGTGCTTGTTGAAGCTCGTCCGGATCCACGGCCGGTGCTCCGGCACGTAGATGAAGTCGAAGAAGTGCACCTCCTTCATCGGCGGCAGGAAGATGCCCGGATGCTGCCGCAGCATGGTGTCGAACCAGGAGGTTCCCGCCTTCTGCGCCCCGATGCAGATGAAGTCCGGTTGCGGCATGGCGGGCCCTGCTTTCAGCGGCCGACGAAGGGAATGCTCTCGTAGAGCGCGATGTACTTCTGCATCCGCGGCAGGGCCTCGATGGCGCTGCGCTTGATGTCGATCGCCCGTTCCGGCGAGACGTTGCGCTTCTTCAGGTCGACCTTGCAGCCCACGTGGCTGGACAGGACCTCGAAGAGCGCCGGCAGGTCCTCGTAGCGGTAGAAGGTGATCGGCGCCGGCTTTCTCTTTCCGGTGAGGCACCATTCCACCGAGACCGGCACTCGCGACCGCTTCGTGCGCTTGTCCGCCCATTCCTCCAGGAACTGCGAGAACGGGAGGTCGCCGGTGTACTTCTCCTGCCGGTTCCGGATCTCGGGGCGCGAGCGGTAGCGGTACCAACTGACTAGCGAATCGACCGGGTGGCGGGCGACGCCGTAGATCTTGCAGCCCTGACGCTGGAAGTAGTCGCCGAACACCTCGGTCATCCGGTCGTAGTTGATATGCTTCCACCTCGGCGAGCCGCCGGTCCGGATGTCGGCGAACTTCTCGAAGGCCTCCTCGAGCGCCGTGGTGCCGGTCTTGGGGTTGCAGAGGAGCACGAAGCCCTTTTCCACCGATGCGAGCATGCTGCCTTTCCTGTCGGCCTCCGCGGGGCTTCAGATGACATAGCCGAAATTCCGCAGGTCGTCGGCGAAGAACCGGCGACCCATGTCGCGGATCTCGTCGTCGATCACCTCCTCGTAGCGCCAGGGCGGCGGCGGACCCTCGTTCATCCGCGGCGTCTCGAAGTCGCGCGGGCGCCCGGCCAGCGCCAGCACCGCGTCCATGTGGGCGTCGAAGGCCTCGACCCGGCCGACGACGTCAAGCATGCGCCAGCGCAATGGCCCGGTCAGCACCGTCGACTGCGGGCTCCAGTGTGGGTCGCGGCGAAAGCCGTTCGACTTGTCGGCGGTGTCCTCGGCGAATTTCAGGAACCGCTTGAAGTTCGACCGGTGCTGCTCGAGCGAGGGCGCGTCCACGAACTCGGCGCCGTATTCCCTGGCTATGAAATCGCGGGCTTTGCCGAAGGAATAGATCGAGACGAAGTGGATCTTCTCATTGAAGCAGGAATAAGCCCGCTTCAGCGGGTGGCGCACGAAGGTGAAGACGATGTCGGTCTTCAGCCGCCGCTCGATCTCGTCCGGCTGGGACTTCGCATGCACCATCAGCTCCGACCGGCCATGGATGGTCAGCGGATCGTCGAGGAAGGCGCCGCTGTCGATGCGGTAGAGCAGGTTCTTGATGGTAGTGCAGCCGCTCTTCGGCATGTTGGCATAGATGAGCGGCGCCGTCGTCGACGCCCAGAAGCCGGACAGGCGCTTCCCCCGCTCCCGCGGCGCGCCTTGGGGACGGGACCGTAGCTGCTTCATCGTGGCTTTCCTCACTGCGCCTACCGGGCGTGATCCGCGTAGAGGGCGAAATCCTCGGCGCGCTCGGTCTCCAGCCGCGCCCTGAGCGCTGGCGGCAGGTGCATCTCGGCCGGCGGCGAAACGTTGGTCTTCGGCAGCTTCATCTCTCTGCCGAACCGCTTGTCGAGGAAGGCCACCAGGTCCGGCAGGTTCTCGTAGCGGAACATGTGGGTGACCACGGGCTTGCCGTTCTTTCCGGCGACGAAGCCCGACTGGCGGCCGATCTTGGCGAACTCCGGCTGGGGCGTGGCGAGGTAGGCCTCGATGAAATCGGCGAAGCTGACCCCCCGAGTGCTCTTGGGGCCGCGGGAGAACCCGTCCTGGCTGCGGAAACGGTACCAGCTTCCCAGCCAGTCCACCGGCTCGCGGACCACGCACACCGTCTCGGTGTCGCCGGCGCCGATCGCGGTCAGGTAGGGCCGCATGAAGCGCTCGAAGACCCGCGCGTTCATGTGCTTGGTCCTGGGGGAGCGCCCGAAACGGATCTCGCAGTGCTTGCCGAGGATCTTCTCGATCGAGGTGGTGCCGGTCTTGGGGATGGCGAGGAACGCCAGTCGTCTTTTGATGGAGATGAGCATCCCGACCTCTCAGAGGCTGCCGAGGTGGCGTACGTCCCAAACATCATCGCAGCACGTGGCTGAAGAGTACCACCGAGCCGCGGGAGTGGTGCTGGTCGTAGTGGAAGTCCTTCGACGACATGAAGTCGAAGACGTTCTTCATCCCCACCCGGCCGATGACGTTCTGGTGCAGTTCCATGTAGATCTTCCTGACCCCGGTCAGGGGGACGTCGCGGAACAGCTGCTCCTCGCCGCCCTCGATGTCGACGATCAGCATCGACGGCCGGTGGCGCTCGAGCACCGAGGCGAAGGCGACCCGCGGCACCGCCACCTCCTCCTGGTAGCCCCAGGGCTTGGCCGACAGCGACGAGGCCCAGAAGTCCTTGCGCAGGTAGAAGGGCACGGTGCCGCCCTCCTCCTTCGGGTCGACGACGGCGTTCACCACCTCGAACTCGAGTCCGTTGAGGCTGGCGTTCTTCCGGATGATCGGGATCAGCCGCGGGTTGGCCTCGTAGCCGGCGAGCGCGGCGACCTTGCCGGTCTTCAGCGCGGTGATGGCGATGTAGCCGAGGCCGGAGCCGAGCTCGACGATCCGCTCGCCCGGCTGGACGATCCGGGCGATCTCCCGGGCCTCGGCGCTCTCGTAGGTCCCCGCCTCCAGCACCTCGATGATGGTCGGCGACATCACCTCGGGGTCGAGGGTCAGGGTGATGTCCTTGATGGTCACGGTGGGTCGGAGAAGGTTCAAGAGGCGCACCCCAAAACGGTATCGTGCCGGCGGAACGGAGCCGTGTTACATGGCAACCCCGATGCCGTCAAACACCCCGCCACCCCCGAGTCAGCCGCCCCTGCCGAGCCTGACGGTCGCCGTCTCCACCCGCGGCGTCCGCGCCCTCGGCCTCGACCCGGTTGGCTGGCCGTCGGCGCCCGGGCTCGACTACCTGGTTCTGGTGCAGGAGGCGGGCGCCGACCCGGCCGTCGCCCCGGCGCTCGGCCGCCTCGCCGCCCGGACCGACGTCACCGTCGTGCGGCTCGCCACCACCGGGCTGTCGCGCAGCCGCAACGCCGCGCTCGAGCTGGCCCGGGGCGAGGTCATGCTCGTCGCCGACGACGACGTCACCCATCTGCCCGGCGCCTTCGACGGCGTCCGGGGGTTCTTCGCCGCCCACCCGGAGATGGCGCTCCTCGCCGGCCAGTCCTTCGCCCCGGACGGCGCGCCGCGCAAGCGCTTCCCGGCGCGCCCCCGCCGGCTCCGGCGCTGGAACTCGGGGAGCATCTCCAGCCACGAGCTGGCGGTTCGTCTCGCCCCCGTCCGCGCGCGGGGCCTGCGCTTCGACGAGGGCTTCGGCGCCGGGGCCGGGACCGCGGCCTTCCTCGGCGAGGAGTACGTCTTCGTCGCCGACTGCCTCCGCGCCGGCCTCGCCGGCGCCTACGCGCCGCTGCCCCTGACCGTGCACCCGGCGGAGAGCTCGGGCTTCGTCTGGGAAGGCGAGGCCCAGGCCCGGGCCCGGGCCGCGGTCATCGCCCGGGTCTACGGGCGCGCGGCGCTGCCCATGCGCCTCGCCTTCGCGCTGAAGAACCGCCGCCGCTTCGCCAACGGGCGCGACCTCCGGGCGTTCCTGCGCGGGTGAGCGCGGCGCGCGGCGGGCCCGACTTGAAGAGCGCGTTCATGAAAAGGCGGGATTATTGGACTATCGGTCGGGATAGGCTAGGATCGGAGCCCATGAGCACGCAGACGAAGCCGCGCCGCAGCGACCCTTGGGTCAACCCGCCCGATCCGGCGGATCGGCCGGAGTCCGGCTACGAGGCCTCGCTGCGCGCGGCGCTCGCGCAGGCGCAGGCGGAGCTCGATGCCGGACAGGGCATCCCCGCCCCCGAGGTCTGGAAGGCGCTCGGCATCGAATGAAGCTCGTGTTCTCGCCGCTGGCGCTGCGGCAGTTGCACGAAATTCAGGCCTTCATCGCTTATGACAACCCGAGCGCCGCGGCCAGGGTCGTCACCCGCATCCGCCAGAGCGTGGAAATCCTCGGCGACTTCCCGAGGCTCGGGCATGTCTGGGAGGACGGTCCGACGCGGGTCCTCATGGTCTCGGGCCTGCCCTACCGCATCCATTACCGCCTGTCGGAAACGGCCGGGATCGTGGAGATCCTGCTGGTCATGCACACCAGCCGGAAACCGCCCGCGCTCTGATCGCCGGCCGGTTTCAAGGCGCCCAGGGTTCACGGAAAATCATCGCGGGATTGCACGCGCGTGCAACCGCCCCGGGGTGCGCGCCTAGCCGCGGCGCTTGGCGAGGCCGCGGGCGAGGTTGTGGGCGAGGTACCAGCCGGCGGCGGGGCGCGACATCCGCTCCCACTCGCGGTAGAGGGTCCAGGTCGCCCGGAGCGCGCCGAGCTTGTCGGCCGAGAGCGAGCCCGGGCGCACCCGGTAGTCGGCCAGCACCTCGGGCAGCGCGTGGGCGTGGGGCACGCGGGAGAGGATCTCGAGCCAGAGCCCGAAGTCCTGGCGGCGGCGCAAGGGCGGCATCTCGATCTTGCCCAAGGCGCCGGCGTCGTAGACCGCGGTCAGGCAGCCGATGACGTTGCCCTTGAGCAGATCCACGCGGTCGACCCGCGCCGGCGGCCGCACGATGCCGAGCGGCCGGCCGTCGGCGGCGATGCGGCGGTAGGCCGAGAAGACCAGGGCGTGGCCGCGCTCGCGCATGAAGGCGAGCTGGCGGGCGAGCTTCTGCGGCCGCCAGAGGTCGTCGGCGTCGAGAAAGGCGATGTAGCGCCCGGCGGCGGCGCGGATGCCGGCGTTGCGCGCCGCCGCCGGGCCGCCGTTCTCGGGCAGGGTGATCGCCCGGATCCGCGGGTCGGCGGCGGCGAGCGCCCGCACGAGCGCCGGCGAGGCGTCGCCCGAGGCGTCGTCGACGAGGATGAGCTCCCAGTCGCCGAAGCTCTGCGCCCGGACCGAGGCCACGGTCTCGGCGAGCGTGCCGGCAGCGTTCCAGACCGGGGTGACGACCGAGACCGTCGGGGCCGCCGCCATCAGTTGGCCATGAAGTATTCGTGGATCATCTCGCCGGCGCCGCCCTGGCCGCCGTCGCGGCGCGTGCCGCAGACCAGCCCGTCGAGCGTGGTGTAGCTGCCGTCCGCCTCGCGCAGGTTCGGCATGTCGAGCGCCCAGGCGACCAGCCCGATCTCCTTCTCTTGCAGAAAGTCGAGCAGCGCCTCGGTCTGCTCGGGAAGCTCGGA
Organism: uncultured Rhodovulum sp.; assembly: GCA_964511815.1. Classification (GTDB taxonomy): domain Bacteria; phylum Pseudomonadota; class Alphaproteobacteria; order Rhodobacterales; family Rhodobacteraceae; genus Amaricoccus. The sequence continues at coordinate 5,024 of CAZEGY010000080.1, read as the reverse complement.
TCGGCAGTATCTGCCGCCGGCTTGGGCGTTGAACGCGGTCGCCATCACCGGGTGGGTCTCGGAGAGGGCGCCGAAATTCAGCTCCCACTGCTCCCGGGTCTGGTTGTGCGGTCCGAGGAACGGATGCACGGCATAACCGAGCTGCCCGAGCGGGTCGTCGAGCAGCCGCACACCGTCGAAGGACCGCGAGTGGCGGGCGCCGCCGGCCAGCAGCACGTTCTCCGACCCCGCCCGGCGCAGCATGTCGATCAGCGGCTGCGTTATCTCCACCCATGTCTTCCAGTCCTCTGGCCGGCTGCGACCGATCGCTGGCTCGTTGAAGACCTCAAGGAGGATGCCGTGGTCCTTGGCGAACGCGGGAAGGATCTCGCGCCAGGCGCGCCGGGTGGTTGCCGACGGCAGCCCGGTCGGGTCAGGGCGCCCGGCGGCGCCCTGCCACTGCATCGAGACGATGACGTTGTAGCCGGCCGCCCGGGTCGCTGCGATGCCCGTCAGCACGTCGTCGCGGTAGGCGGGGTCGTAGTCCTTCGACTTCGGGTCGAGCGCGTACTGGCTTACCTGGTAGCGCACGAGGTCCGCGCCGAAGCGATCGACCTCCGCGAGCATGTCCTCGCCGAACGCCGCCCGTGCCGCGGCGTACGTCGGCATCTTCGCCATCCGCGCCCTTGGTGTCACCAGCCCGACGAGGGTGACCCCCTCGGCGATCCAGGGCTCGCCGTCGCGCAGGAACCGGTTGCCCTCGACCGTCACCGCGCCCCCGGCCAGCGCCGCGCCGGAGAGCGCGACCCAGACGAGAACCGCGGCGGCGAGCTTCCGTCCCCAGTCCATGCCTTCCTCCTCCGCCGGCACCCCGGTCCCTCGTGCCTCAGTCGCCCTCGATCAGCCGGGGGGCGTGCCGCCGGAGCAGGTAGCCGCCCAGCACGAAGCTCGTCCCGATGATCCCCAGCACGTAGGGGACCGAGACGTAGTCCGCGTGGTAGCTGCCGTAGAACCCGGTCCGCATCATGCCGATCAGATGCACGAGCGGATTGTACCAGACGATGTCGCGGAACGGCAGCGGCACCGCCTCGAAGATGAAGAAGATACCCGACAGGAAGAACAGCGGCCGGGTCAGCACGGACCAGACGTTCTTCCAGGTGGGAAAGAGGCCGAAGAGCACGCAGTTCAGCGTGCCGATCCCGAGCCCGAGGAGCGCGGTCAGGCTGAAGGCCCCGGCGACGGCGGCCAGATCGAGGCTCACCGTGACGGCGGTGAACCGGATGATGCCGACGAAGAGCAGCGTCGCCACCAGGAAGTCGGTCATGAAGTTCAGGGCGAAGCGGGCGAAGACCGCGTCGAGCGGCTTCACCACCGGATAGGACAGCAGGCCGCGGTTGGCGGTGATCGCCGAGCTGACCGCGCCCGACATCGAGTTGAACATCCGGAACGGGATGATCCCGGTGGCGTAGAACAGCATGAAGCTGGTGCCGATCGGCGGCGAGCGGACCGCCAGGCTGAAGACCAGGGCGAGCAGCACGATGCCGCCGAGCGGCTCGGCCACCGCCCAGAGATAGCCGCCGGTGGAGCGGCCGAACTTGGTGTCCATGCCGCGCAGCGCCAGGGCGGTGATCACCCTGAGCCGCTGGAAGCGGGGGCGCGCCGGGCGCGGCGGGAGGAGCGGGGCTGCCTGCATCGGATCCATCGGCCCCCCCGGGGGAGCACGCGCGCCGCGGGAACGTGAGCCGGGCCGCGCGTTGCTCCCCCCTGACGGGTTTGCTTTCGTTCGCCGCCAGGAGTAGACCTGCCCGGGAGGCGATGACAAGCCGGCGCGTGCGGCGCCGCGCCTGCCGAGAGGGCCGATGACGCCACCCCCCGAAGACCGCCCCGTCCAGGATCCCCCTGCTCCCGAGCGCCCCGCCGAACGCCCGGGGCGCCCGGCGCGTCTGCGCGCCGTCGGCGCGCCCGCGGACGCCGAGCGGGCGCCGCGGCGTCCGCGCCCGGCCGAGGCCGAGACCGCGGACGCCGGCGATGAGACCCCCCGGCCGCGACGGCGCCGCCGCCGGCGCCGCCGCGGCGCGGCGGTCGCCGGGGCCGCCGGGGCCGCCGCGGCGGCCCCGGGCCCCCTGCCCGCCCGGCCGCGGCCACGGCACTGGGGGGCGCTCGCCGGCTTCCTGGCTCTGGTGGTGCTGCCGTTCCTGGCGGCCACCGCCTATCTCTACACCCGCGCCGCCGACCAGTATCACTCCGACGTCGCCTTCTCGGTCCGCTCCGAGGAGGTCGAGTCGGGGGCGGCCGGGATCCTCGGCGCGCTCACCTCGATCGGGACCGGGTCCGCCTCGGACACCGACATCCTCTACGGCTACATCCGCAGCCAGGAGATCGTCGCGGCGATCGACGCCAAGCTCGACCTCCGGACGATCTGGAACCGCCCCGGCACCTCCTGGCGCGACGGCGACCCGATCTTCGCCCTCGGCGACGACCCCTCGATCGAGGCGCTGCACGCCCACTGGTTGCGCATGGTCGAGGTCGCCTACGATCCCGGCACCGGCATCATCGCCGTCGAGGTCCACGCCTTCGACCCGGAGGACGCCCGGGCGATCGCCCGCGAGGTCATGGCGGAGTCGGGGGCGCTGGTGAACCAGCTCTCCGAGCAGTCGCGCGAGGACGCGGTGCGCTTCGCCCGCGACGAGCTCGCCGAGGCCGAGGCCCATCTGCGCGACGTCCGCCAGGAGCTCGCCGACTTCCGCCGCGACCAGAACATCGTCGATCCCACCGCCGACGTCGCCAGCCAGAGCGGGCTGCTGAACGCGCTCAACCAGGAGCTCGCCCAGGCGCTGGTCGACCGCGACGTGCTCACCTCCTACGCCGCGGAGGGCGACCAGCGGGTGATCCAGGCCAACCGCCGCATCGGCGCGATCACCGACCGCATCGAGGCGGAGCGCCGCACGCTGGGGGTCACCGGGGTCACCGGCTCGCTGCCCGAGGTGATCGGCCGCTACGAGGAGCTCAGCCTCGACCTCGAGTTCGCCAACACCGCCTACACCCAGGCGCTGGCCGGCCTCGCCGCCGCCCGCGCCGAGGCGCGGCGGCAGTCGCGCTACCTCGCCCCGCACGTCCGCCCGACGCTTGCCAGCACGCCGCTCTACCCGCGCCGGGCGCTGCTCGCCGGGCTGACCGGCTTCTTCCTGCTCCTCGGCTGGGGCGCTGTAATGCTGATCTCCTACAACGTGCGCGACAACCGCTGAGGCGGGTTTCCAGCACAGGCCGCTGCGCATAGATTTGCGCGCGCCAACCGCATGAGGAGCCGATGACCGCAGAAACGCCGATCCGGCGCAGGGCCACCAATCTCAGCCTCGAGGCGGCGCTCGTCGCCGAGGCCCGCCGCCTCGGCATCAGCCTGTCGCGCGCCGCTGGCAGGAGGAGAATGCCGAGGGCATCCGCCAGATGAACGCCTATGTGGAAAAGCACGGCCCGCTGCTGGCCGGATACCGCATGTTCTGATGGTCGGGTTCGCGGTGCACGCGCTGCGGACTGGCGAGCTCGTCGTCGACGTGCAGTCGGACCTGCTCGACCCTTTCGAGACCCGGGTGGTGATCCCGCTCATCGCCCCCGAGCAGGCGCCGCAGGCGCCCCACCGCCTCGATCCGGTCCTCGAGGTCGCCGGCGAGCGGCGCATCCTCGCCACGCACCTGCTCGCCGCCCTGCCCCGCGCCGAGCTCGGAACCCCGGTGGGCTCGCTCGCCGCCGAGCACGACGCCATCCGGACGGCGCTCGACATGCTGTTTCCCGGGTTCTGAGATGATCGAGTTCCGCAACGTCTCCAAGCACTACCTGACGCCCTCGAGCCGCAAGGTGGTGCTCGACCGGCTGAGCCTGACCCTGCCCACCGGCGCCAAGGTCGGGGTGCTCGGGCGCAACGGCGCCGGCAAGTCGACGCTCCTCGGCATGATCGCCGGCATCGTGCGCCCCGACACCGGCTCGATCCGCTGCACCGAGGCGATCTCCTGGCCGCTCGGGCTCGGCGGCAGCTTCCATCCCCAGCTCACCGGCGCCCAGAACGTGCGCTTCGTGGCGCGGATCTACGGCATGGATACCGACGCGCTCGTCGACTACGTCGCCGACTTCGCCGAGATCGGCGACTTCATGGACATGCCGGTGCGTACCTACTCCAGCGGCATGAAGGCCCGGCTCGGCTTCGGCATGTCGATGGGCATCGCCTTCGACTGGTACCTCGTCGACGAGCTGACCGCGGTCGGCGACTCGCGCTTCAAGAAGAAGTCGCTGGCGCTCTTCCGCCACCGCCTGAAGGACGCCGGGCTGATGATGGTGTCGCACTCGATCAACACCATCCGCAGCTACTGCACCTCGGGGCTGGTGCTCGAGGGCGGCCGGGCGACCTTCTACCCCGACGTCGCAGAGGCCGTCGCCGCCCACGAGCGCAACATGGCGGCGTGACATCGGCGCCGCCGGTATTACCTTTGAGTACCTTGCCTCGGAGGAGCCGATGACCGCCGCCCGCCCCGTCGCCGTGAAGCTGGACCCGGAGGTTCATGCCCGGGTGCGCGAGCTCGCCCGGGCGCAGCGCCGGTCCGCGCACTACCTGATGCGTGAGGCCATCGCGCAGCAGGACGCCATCCGGGCCTGGGCGGCGTATCAGGCCACCGGCCGGCATCTCCCATGCCGAGGCCGATGCCTGGCTGGCCCGGCTCGAGGCCGGGGAGGATGCGCCGCCGCCGGAATGCCACGGCTGATCTGGTCGCCCGCCGCCCTGCGGGATATCCAGCGCCTCTACCGTTCCTCGCGCCCAGAAATCCGGCCGCCGCGTCCCGGGCGGTGCGGGCGATCCGCGAGGGCATGCGGATCGTGGCGGCGCAGCCGGGAGTCGGGCGCCCCGCCGACAGGATGGATCCGGAGTATCGCGAGTGGCTCATCAGCTTCGGAGACAGCGGGTATGTCGTCTCTACCGCCTCGAGACCGACGTGGCGGTGGTTCTCGCGGTCAGGCATCAGCGCGAGGCGGGCTATACCTGAGTGCCGGGGCCGCCT
>CAZEGY010000079.1:0-11164 GCA_964511815.1 uncultured Rhodovulum sp. | reverse complement strand
CTTTCCCACGTTCAGGACCCCGATGCACCTACCCTTGGTGAGAAATGCGGGTTAACCCTCTGTTCACCAGGGTCGGCGCACCTCCGCGCGTCGACTGCCCGGGCTTCGCGGACGTCCCTCAGAGGATGAGATCGGCGGCGTCGAGGGCGTAGTTGTTGGCGATGGTGATGAAGAAGTCGCGGTTGCCGTCGCCGTTCACGTCGCCGCTGAGGACGCCGCCCGCATACCTGAGCTCGCCCGCCGTCCCCGAGAAGGCGTTGGCGCCGATGAACGCGAAGTCCTGGTTGCCGGGGGCCGCTGGCCAGATGTTCGCATCCATCCCGGAGAGGTCGATGACGTCGCCGTTGGCGAAGTCCGCGATCACGTCGCCGTTGTTCGCGGTCGAGTGGTGGCCGTAGACGAAGGTGTCCTTGCCGGCGCCGCCGACGAGGGTGTCGATGCCGTTGCCGCCGATCAGGATGTCGTCGCCGCCGTTGCCCACGAGCGAGTCGTGCCCGTTGGCCCCGATGATCGAGTCGCGCCCAGCGCCGCCGATCAGCACGTCGTTGCCGCTCGTGCCGCCGAGCATGCGGTAGCCGCCCCCGGGATCACCGGGCTCGTCCGGCTCGTCGGGATCGCCCGGGTCGGCAGAGCCGAGTTCCACGCCGAGCATGTCGCCGACGCCGAGGGCGTAGTTGTTGGCGATGGTGATGAAGAAGTCGCGGGTCCCGTCGCCGTTCACGTCCCCGCTGAGGACACCGCCGGCATACCTGAGCTCGCCCGCCGTCCCCGAGAAGGCGTTGGCGCCGATGAACGCGAAGTCCTGGTTGCCGGGGGCCGCTGGCCAGATGTTCGCATCCATCCCGGAGAGGTCGATGACGTCGCCGTTGGCGAAGTCCGCGATCACGTCGCCGTTGTTCGCGGTCGAGTGGTGGCCGTAGACGAAGGTGTCCTTGCCGGCGCCGCCGACGAGGGTGTCGATGCCGTTGCCGCCGATCAGGATGTCGTCGCCGCCGTTGCCCACGAGCGAGTCGTGCCCGCCCGCTCCGACGATCGAGTCGCGCCCCGCGCCGCCGATCAGCACGTCGTTGCCGGGCGTCCCGCCGAGCATGCTGTAGCCGCCCCCGGGGTCACCGGGATCGTCCGGGTCATCGGGGTCGGTATTGCCGAGCTCCACGCCGAGCATGTCGCTGACGCCGAGGGCGTAGTTGTTGGCGATGGTGATGAAGAAGTCGCGGGTCCCGTCGCCGTTCACGTCCCCGCTGAGGACACCGCCGGCATACCTGAGCTCGCCCGCCGTCCCCGAGAAGGCGTTGGCGCCGATGAACGCGAAGTCCTGGTTGCCGGGGGCCGCTGGCCAGATGTTCGCATCCATCCCGGAGAGGTCGATGACGTCGCCGTTGGCGAAGTCCGCGATCACGTCGCCGTTGTTCGCGGTCGAGTGGTGGCCGTAGACGAAGGTGTCGTTGCCGTCCCCCCCGACGAGGGTGTCGATGCCGTTGCCCCCGACCAGGATGTCGTGGCCGCCGTTGCCGACCAGCGAGTCGTGCCCCTGGGCGCCGACGATCGAATCGTGGCCGGCTCCGCCGATGAGCACGTCGTTGCCGGACGTGCCGCCGATGAGATTGTAGACGATCTGGGGATCGGGGTCGTCGGGGTCCGGGTCGTTGTAGAACATGCCGTCGGGCGGGGTCGTGACCTGCGAGCCCATTCCTACGACCGCCCCTGCCGTCAGGTGAGGGTCGACGCCGAGCTGGTTCTGCGCCGCGGTCGGGCGGATGTTCCCGTTGTTGGTGTAGACCGACTGAAATCCGACCGTGCCATTGAACGTCAGGTTGCCGGTCCAGATCACGTTGGTGTTCGGTGGCATGTCCACGAAGCTGACGTTGGCGATGGCCGGATTGTCGGCTCCCACCGAGTTCGACACTGCGACGTTGCCGACCCAGGTCGTGTGGCTCGTGCCCATGTTGCTGAGCTCGCCGCGCCACAGCCCCGACCGGGCGTCCGCGTTGTTGTGGAAGGCGACGTTATCGCGGATCGTCGCGTGGTCGCTCCATGCGACCTGTATGCCGCGGCCGGTATTGGCGTAGGCGATGTTGCCTGCGACCAGCGTCGTCTTGGTGTAGGGGGGGAGCTCGGGCACCTGCGTGTTGTTGAAGTCGTCGAGGATGATGCCGTTGCCGTCGGTCATCGCACCCCACTGCCGCTCGTTCCCGTAGGCGGCGTTGTCACGGACGATGATCCGGAAGTTCGTGTCGGTGTTGTTGCCGGTGATGTTGTAGGCGGCCTTGAGGTGGATCCCCGAGGACCCCCCCGCAGCGGCGTTGCCATAGACGACATTGCCCTCGATCAGCCAGTAGTCGCCCCGTCCGAGGAAGATGCCGTCGTTGACGTTGTCGTGGACGACGTTGTGCAGCACCTCGACATGGTGGACGCCGCTGCCGCGGATTCCGGTAAGATCGCTTCCACTGACCTCGAAGCCGATCACCTTGACGTAGTTGCCGTCGATCGTGATCCCGGCGGAGTTCGCGGGCGGAACGATCTTCGCCGTACCGTAATCTTCGGAGCGGATGGTCAGATAGTTCCCGGCGGTGCCGCTCTTCCCGATCGAGACGGCTTCATTGTATGTCCCCGCTCGAACGATGATCTCGTCTCCGGGAGACGCCTCCCTCACGGCCTTGTTGATCGATTTCCAAGGCGTTTCGCGGCTGCCATTTCCCGTGCTGTTGTTTCCGTCGGTGGCCACAAAGTAGGTAGTCATTTCCACGCCCCTATATACTTCAGTACTTGTTAGGGTTGCACGCCGCGGACGGAGACATGACTGTCCCGCCGGCGCCACGCTGCGATACGCGCCGTTCTTGTTCACCTTGGTCTGGGGAGCTACGAGCAACCGCGCAGATATACTGGCCGATTGCTCAACCAGATTATCAGAGGTTCTTCAGTCGCGACTCACCCATGCCGAGTTGTCGCCTTGAAGGGTGCGCGGATTGGCTTGCCTTCGACTTCACGACGACTCGGACTACCTATGGGTGTAGCAGCGCCGGGTTTTAATCTCAACGCGATTATGTGACCACCGGAGTGTGTTTGCGCGGAATCTTGCCTAATCGTTTTACGACTCAGAGGGCATGCACAACCGTAAGACGAATGTATTCGTTAACTATTAACGGCAGGCATCATGATTTACTATTTCAGGTTGAAATCGCCGTGCCAGCAGGCGAGCGAGGGGCGCCGGCCGCGGTCACGAGCGGCCGCTCCGAGGCGGCGCGGAGGACCCGTTCCGCTTCCGGGAAGACGGCGTCACGGAAAACGGGAACGGCCCGTCGCGAGGATCGCGACGGGCCGCCAGGTCGGGTCAGGTTTGGCGGATCAGAGGATGAAGTCGTGCGCGTCGAGCTTGTAGTGATTGGCTATGTCGATATGGAAATCCGACTTGCCGTCGCCGTCGACATCGCCCGACACCACGCCCTTGGCGTACCGAAGCTCCCCGGCGTGGCCGGAGAAGGCCTTCGACCCGATGAAATCGAAGGCCTGGTTCCCCGCCGCCTTGAGATTGGCATCGATCCCCTTCAGGTTGATGGTGTCGCCGTCGGCAAAGTCGCTGATGACGTCACCGCGCTGGGCAGCGGACTGATGGGTGTAGACGAACTCGTCGTCGCCCGCGCCCCCGACGAGGGTGTCGACGCCGTTCCCGCCGATCAGGATATCGTCACCGCCCGCACCCTTCAGGTGGTCGTTGCCGTTCGCGCCGTTCAGCCGGTCGTCGCCCGCTCCGCCGACGAGCTTGTCCTGGCCGGCCTTCCCGACGAGCGTGACGCCGGCGTTGGACGAGCCCTTGTCGACCCCCTTGTCGGGCGTCGGGGTGGAGTCGTTCGAAGCGGTGTCCTTCGACGACGAGCCGGTGTCGGGGAAGCTGGTGAGCTTCTTCGCCATCGCCTTGACTTCGGACATCGACAGGTCGGGATCCTTGCCGAGCTTGTTGCCGTTCGCGGCGGTCGGCTTCGAGTTGCCGGCGTTGGTAAAGACCGCGTCGTCGCCAGCCTTGCCGTTGAACGTGGTGTTCGAGAACCAGGCGACGTTCTTGTTCGTCGGATCGCCCTTGAACGTCACGTTGACGATCGCCGGGTTGTCGGCGCGGCTGTGCGAGATGGCGACGTTGCCGGTCCAGGTGTTCTGGTTCGAGCCCATGTTGCTGAGCTCGCCCCGCCACGGGCCCGAGCGCCCGTCGGCGTTGTTGTGGATGGCGATGTTGTCGCGGATCGTCGCGTAGTCGCTCCACGCGGCCTGGATGCCGCGCCCGCTGTTGTCGTAGACAATATTGCCCTCGACCAGCGTCTTGAACTTGTAGGCAGGAAGCTGCTTAACCTGCGTGTTCCGGAAGTCGTCGAGAATGATGCCGTTGCCGTCCGTCGTGGCGCCGAACTTGGTCTCGTTCCCGTAAGCGACGTTGTCGCGGGCAATGATGCGGAAGCCGCTGTTGGACGAGGCACCGCTCACGTTGTAGGCCGCCTTGAAGTGGATCCCCGAGGACCCGCCGGCCGCGGCGTTGTCGTAGACCACGTTGCCCTCGACGACCCAGAAGTCGCCCCTGCCGAGGAAGATGCCGTCCCGGACGTTGTCGTGAACGATGTTGTTGATGATCTCGACGTGATGGACGTTGCTGCCCCGGATGCCGGAGACCTGGCTGCCGTAGACCTCGAAGCCCACGATCTTGACATAGTTCGCGAAGATGTCGATCCCGGCCTTGTTGCCGGGCGGGTCGATCTTGGCACCGCCGGGAACTTCCGAGCGGATGGTGATGTACTTGTTGGCGTTGCCATCCTTCTGGATGTTGACGTTCTCGTTGTAGGTGCCGGACCGGACCACGACCTCGTCGCCAGGCTTGAGGTTCGCCTTCATCGCCTTGGAAATCGTCTTGAATGGGGAGCCGGAGGTTCCCGCACCGTTGTCATTTCCATTCTTGGCTACATAGTAAGTGGTCATTCTTCAGTCCCTCGTCTCGAGTATCTCGAAGTGCTCGACCAAGGCCGCCCGGTGCGTTCAGGCAAAAGCCTGCCGGTTCGGCCGCCGCAGCGCGCGCCGAGCTGTCTTCTCCTCGTTATGTCGAGGCGCACCGAAGGAGCACACCAATAGAGGCCGAATCTCTCAGCCTACTGGTGAATCAACCCCAGTAACGTCTCGACTCCATGCGAACAGCCCCCGCGATTGGGTGGATATACTCTCTCTCCGCCAAGTTGCGCGGGGTGGCTGACCTAGGCGAAGATGTACGAGGCGTGTTCCCGAGCCTCAAGCTTTAGATCGGAGGATTAATCAGTTGGGCGGAAATACGCCGTCCGCGCCGTGCGCGCATGCGCGCGGATCGGCGGAAACTGCCGTCGAAAACGCGGCGGATCAGCGGAGGGTGACGAGGAGGTCCGGGTAGTCGGAGACGGGGTAGGCGGGCGCTGGCCAGCCCCAGCCCGGGCCCCACCCCGGCCCCCAGCCGGGACCCCATCCCGGGCCCCATCCCGGGCCCCATCCGGGATAGGCCGGCGGGCCGTTCCAGCGGGTGACGATCCGCGCCGACGCCGAGCCCGAGAGCTCTCCGGCGGTGCAGGTCACGGCGATCTCCGGCGACTGCGGGCCGAAGTTCGGGACGACGAGGCGCGACGGGCTCGCGAAGCTCGCCTGGTAGAGGCTCGACAGCGCCGAGCACGTCGCCCCGACGACCTCGCGGCGCTGGCCGGTGTCCTCGGGGTCGAGGACGGTGCGCACGACGAAGCGCGCCTCGCCCTGGACGTTGTTGAAGCGGTCGCCCGCGACCACGGTCTGGCGGTCGACCGGCACCCCGGTGGCGCAGCCGGCGAGGAGGAGCGCCGCGAGGGCGGCGGCGGGGATGGGGGCGGCCACGGCGGCGGCAGGGCTATTCCGCGGCATGGCGCGTCTTCTCCCCGCCGGCGTCGAAGGCGGCGAGGAGCGCCGCGCGGCGGACGGCGGCGGCCTCGATGGCGGCGGCCTTGACCGGGCCGAATCCGCGGATCTCGAGCGGGAGCGCCGCGAGCTCGGCGGCGATGCCCGCGGTCTCCGGGGTCAGCCCGGCCTGAAGGCGTGCCATGTCGGCCTCGTACTCCTCGATCAGCCGGCGCTCGGCGCGGCGCTCGGCAGTATGGCCGAACGGGTCGAGCGGCGTCCCGCGCAGGAACCGGAAACGCCGCAGGACGCCGAAAGCTCCGAGCATCCACGGGCCGAAGGTGCGCTTGCGCGGCCGGCCGCGGGCATCGTGGCCGCCGAGGAAGGGCGGGGCGAGGTGGAAGCGCATGGCGCGCACGCCCTCGAAGCCCGCCTCCACCGCGGCCCGCGTCGTCTCCGCATGCAGCCGCGCGACCTCGTACTCGTCCTTGTAGGCGAGGAGCTTGTGATAGCCGCGCGCCATCGCCTTCGCGAAGCCCGGGTCGATGGTCGCGGCCGCCGCGATGCGGGCGCGGTAGCGGCGGGCGAGGCGGGCGCCCTGGTAGGCGACGAGATGCGCGGCGCGGCGCTCGACGATGGTGTCGAGATCCTCGGCCGGCGGCGGCGCCGCGGGGGCGAGGCGCGCCGCCGCGTCACGCGGGTGGACGACGGCCCAGCGCCCGAGGGCGAAGGCGGCGTGGTTGCCCTCGACGCCGGCGCCGTTGAGGTCGATCGCCCGGGAGATCGCCTCGGCCGAGAGCGGCACCAGCCCGGCCTGCCAGGCGGCGCCGAGCATGAGGACGTTGGCGTAGATCGCGTCGCCGAGCACCGCCTCGGCGAGCCGCGTCGCGTCGAGCATGGTCAGGCCGTCCTCGCCGAGCCGGGCGCGGAGCGCGAGGGTGAGGCGATCGGTCGGCAGGTGGAAGTTCCGGTCGAGGGTGAAGTCGCCGGTGGTGATCTCGTGGGCGTTGACGACGGCGCGGGTGCGGCCCCGGGTCATCAGCCCGAGGGTCTTCGCCCCGGCGGTGGTGACGAGGTCGCCGCCGATCACCGCGTCGGCCTCGCCGACGGCGACGCGGATCGCGGAGATGTCGGACGGCTTCGCGGCGATGCGGACGTGGATGTGGACGGCGCCGCCCTTCTGGGCGAGGCCCGCCATCTCCATCTCGCCGGCGCCCTTGCCCTCGAGGTGCGCCGCCATCGCGAGGAGTGCGCCGACGGTGACGACGCCGGTGCCGCCGACCCCGGTGACGACGATGTTGTACGTCCCCTCGATCGCGGGCAGCTTCGGCTCGGGCAGCGGCGGCAGGTCGAGCGCGGCGCGCTCGGCCTTGCGGACCTTGGCGCCCTCGAGCGTGACGAAGCTCGGGCAGAAGCCGTCGACGCACGAGAAGTCCTTGTTGCACGAGGACTGGTCGATCATGCGCTTGCGGCCGAACTCGGTCTCGAGCGGGGCGACCGAGACGCAGTTCGACTGCACGCCGCAGTCGCCGCAGCCCTCGCAGACGTCGGGGTTGATGAAGACGCGGCGGTCGGGGTCGGGGAAGGTGCCGCGCTTGCGGCGGCGGCGCTTCTCGGCGGCGCAGGTCTGGATGTAGAGGATCGCCGAGACGCCGGGCACGTCCTCGAGCTCGCGCTGGACGGCGTCGAGTTCCTCGCGCGGGCGCATCGGGATGCCGGCGGGGAAGGTGGCGAGGTCGATCTCCTCCTTCTCGTCGTAGACGCCGACGATGGTTCCGACGCCCATCGCCTGGAGCTCGCGGGCGATGCGCTGGGCGGTCAGTCCGCCCTCGTTCGGCTGGCCGCCGGTCATCGCGACGGCGTCGTTGTAGAGGATCTTGTAGGTGATGTTGACGCCCGCCGCGAGGGCGGCGCGGATGGCGAGGGACCCCGAGTGGTTGTAGGTGCCGTCGCCGAGATTCTGGAAGACGTGCTTGCGGGTCGAGAACGGCGCCTCGCCGATCCAGTTGGCGCCCTCGGCGCCCATGTGGGTGAAGCCCTCGGTGGCGCGGTCCATCCACTGCACCATGTAGTGGCAGCCGATGCCGGCGTAGGCGCGCGCGCCCTCGGGGAGCCGGGTCGAGGTGTTGTGCGGGCAGCCCGAGCAGAACCACGGCTTGCGGACGGCGATCTCCTCGGCGTTGTCGGCGCGCAGGGCCGCGTCGAGGCGGGCGCGGGCGGCGGCGAGGCGGTCGGTCTCGATGCCGTCGAGGGCGAGGAGGCCGCCGAGGGTGCGGGCGATCTTGACCGGGTCGAGCCCCTCCTTGACGGTGAAGACCGTCTCGCCCGCCTCGTTCTTCCAGCCGGTGACGCGGCGGCCGCGGCGGTCGTCGAAGATCGCCTCCTTGATCTGGACCTCGACGAGCTTGCGCTTCTCCTCGACGACGATGACGTGCTCGAGGTCGTGCGCCCACTCGCGGAAGCTCGCCATGTCGAGGGGCCAGACCATCCCGACCTTGTAGGTGGCGATCCCGAGGCGCCGGCACTCGGCGTCGTCGAGGCCGAGGAGGTCGAGGGCGTGGGTGGTGTCGAGCCACGACTTGCCGCAGGAGACGATGCCGATCTTCGCGCGGTCGTCGCCGCGGACGCGGTGGTCGATGCGGTTGGCGCGGGCGAAGGCCTCGGCGGCGAAGCGCTTGTAGTCGTGGAGGCGGGCCTCCTGGGCGACGGGGTTGTCGTGGAGGCGGATGTTGAGGCCGTCCGCGGGCAGGGGGAAGTCGGTCGGCGTCACGATCTTCAGGCGGTGCGGGTCGCCGTCGACGACCTCGGTGACCTCGATCGTGTCCTTGACGCACTTGAGGCCGACCCAGCAGCCCGAGTAGCGCGACAGCGCCCAGCCGAGGAGGGCGTAGTCGAGCACCTCCTGCACGCCCGCGGGCGAGAGGATCGGCATCATCACGTCGGCGAGGGCGAACTCGGAGTGGTTGAGGACCGACGAGCTCTCGGCGGTGTGGTCGTCGCCGAGGCAGGCGACGACGCCGCCGTACGTCGAGGTGCCGGCCATGTTGGCGTGGCGGAAGACGTCGCCGCAGCGGTCGACGCCGGGGCCCTTGCCGTACCAGAGGCCGAAGACCCCCTGGACGCGGCCCTCGCCGCGGAGCTCGGCCTGCTGGCTGCCCCAGAGCGCGGTGGCGGCGAGGTCCTCGTTGAGCCCGGGCTCGAACTTGACGTCGGCGGCCTCGAGCTCCGTGCGCGCCTTCCACATCGCGAGATCGACCCCGCCGAGGGGCGAGCCGCGGTAGCCCGTCGCGTAGCCCGCGGTGACGAGCCCTGCGGCCTCGTCCCGGGCCTTCTGCATCAGGAGCGCGCGGACGAGCGCCGGGATGCCGCCGAGAAGGACGTCGTGCGTCGAAAGGTCGAAGCGATCGGCGAGCGAGACATCGTGAAGGGTCATGTCACCTCCGGCCCGGCAGTTGCAGAACCATGTCCGATTATGGGTCAGAAAGCATGACCCACCAAGCAAATTGCGCGTGAATGCGCGGCGTTCGGCAAGATGACACGAAAGTGTCGCAATCTGCGCCCGGCGCGACACGTCTGCGCGTCTTTTCGGCCAATTCGGCGAAACATGTGGTAAGTCTGCGCCGGATCACTACATAGGACGCGCCGACAGGGACAACGACGCGCGAAGCGATGGACTGGGACAAGCTGCGAATCTTCCACGCCGTCGCGGACGCCGGCAGCCTCACCCATGCGGGCGAGACCCTGCATCTGAGCCAGTCGGCGGTCAGCCGCCAGATCCGTGCGCTCGAGGAAAGCCTCAACACCACGCTGTTCCGCCGCCACGCCCGCGGCCTGCTGCTGACCGAGCAGGGGGAGATGCTGTTCGAGGCGACGCGCAGCATTACCAGGCGCCTCGACGCCACCGCCGCGCGCATCCGCGACAGCGAGGAGGAGGTCTTCGGCGAGCTCCGCGTCACCACGACGACGGGCTTCGGCACGCTCTGGCTCGCCCCGCGGCTGCCGCGGCTCTTCGAGCGCTATCCGAACCTGCGCATAGACCTGATGCTCGAGGAGCGCGTGCTCGACCTCGCCATGCGCGAGGCCGACGTCGCCATCCGCCTCAAGGAGCCGAGCCAGGCCGAACTCATCCGCCGCCGCATCCTCGACGTCCACATCCGCCTCTACGCGAGCCGCGGCTACGTCGAGAGGCACGGCCTGCCGACCACGATCGAGCAGCTCGGCGCCCATCGCCTGATCACCCAGAGCCCGGCGTCGCCGCAGGTCCGCGCCGGCGCCGACTTCACCCAGCCGCTGATCACCCAGGCGCAGTCGTCGTCGCTGACCGTCAACAACTACTTCGGCATCCTCCAGGGCGTGATCCACGGCCTCGGCATCGGATCGCTGCCCGACTACCTGACGATCGACCATCCCGATCTCGTCAACGTCCTGCCCAGCGAGCAGAGCGCACCGATCCCGACCTACCTCGCCTACGTCGAGGAGCTCAGGCACTCCAAACGGGTCGGCGCCTTCCGCGACTTCATCATCGAGGAAATCACCGCGTTCCGGCGGAAGGGCGAAAGCCTCGTCGCCGAAACCGCGGGAAGCCATTCGCCGACGCCATAGCGGCTATGCCCAACAAATGGGCATGAGGCCTTGTCGATTGGGCAGCTTCGCGCTATATTGCAACTCGAAGTTGGGCACGCGCCTTCGGGCCTGCCGAGCTTCAACCTCCCTGTTGGACTTGGGCCGAGCTTACGCTCGGCCTCTTTTTTTGCCCGAAACGATTTTGGCGGGCGTTGAGGGCCGGTCAACCTGTCCATTTGGATAGAACCGGTGATTCTCTCGCGATGACCGACCGATGGTCGACGGGCGTGCGGCCGCGAATCTCCCCGCGCCGCGATCGGCGGCTTCCCGCCCTTTCGCTTCGCCGCGGGGACCCGTAAACAGCGGGCGCCAGAGCCGATCGGAGCGCCCATGCCTGACGCCGCCCTCCCCGCCGAGCCCGAGATCACCGATGCCCTCGTCGCCGCGCACGGGCTGAAGCCCGACGAGTACCGGCGCATCCTCGATCTGATCGGCCGGGTGCCGACGCTGACCGAGCTCGGCATCTTCTCGGCGATGTGGAACGAGCACTGCTCCTACAAGTCGTCGAAGAAGTGGCTGCGCACCCTCCCGACCACCGGCCCGCAGGTGATCTGCGGCCCGGGCGAGAACGCCGGCGTCGTCGACATCGGCGACGGCCCCGACGGCGGGAAGATGGCGCTCGTCTTCAAGATGGAGAGCCACAACCACCCCTCCTACATCGAGCCCTACCAGGGTG
>CAZEGY010000078.1:0-11248 GCA_964511815.1 uncultured Rhodovulum sp. | reverse complement strand
TGGTGCCCGGGAGAAGACTCGAACTTCCACGACCGTTAAGTCACTGGTACCTGAAACCAGCGCGTCTACCATTCCGCCACCCGGGCAGGTGTCGAATGTCGGCACATATACGGCCGCCGGGGGCGCTGTCAACGGCGTGCCCGCCTTTCGCTGCCGCAGGAAACGCCTGCCCGCATTGACGAGACCGCCCCCGAGCCACTACCTCGCGGGGACCGGGAGAAAGGACGCCACATGACCGAGACGATCCGCGAGTCGATGGACTACGACGTTGTCATCGTCGGAGCCGGACCCGCCGGCCTCGCCGCAGCGATCCGCCTGAAACAGCTCGACCCCGACCTCTCCGTCGTCGTGCTGGAGAAGGGCTCGGAGGTCGGCGCCCACATCCTCTCCGGCGCCGTCCTCGACCCGTGCGGCCTCGACGCCCTCCTCCCCGACTGGAAGGAGCGCGGCGCGCCGCTCACCGTGCCGGTCACCGACGACCGCTTCTACCTCCTCGGGCACGCCGGCCAGGTCCGCATCCCCAACTGGCCGATGCCGAAGCTGATGTCGAACCACGGCAACTACATCGTCAGCATGGGCAACGTCTGCCGCTGGATGGCCGAGCAGGCCGAGGCCCTCGGCGTCGAGGTCTTCCCCGGCATGGCCGCCTCGGCCCTCGTCCTCGACGGCACCGAGGGCAACGCGCGCGTCGCCGGCGTCGTCGCCGGCGAGTTCGGCCTCGAGGCGGACGGCACCCCCGGCCCCTCCTACGAGCCCGGCATGGAGCTGCGCGGCAAGTACGTCCTCATCGGCGAGGGCGTCCGCGGCTCGCTCGCCAAGCAGCTCATCGCCCGTTACGGCCTCGCCGAGGGCCGCGAGCCGCAGAAATACGGCCTCGGCATGAAGGAGCTCTGGGAGGTCCGCCCGGAAAACCACCGCCTCGGCCAGGTGACGCACACGATGGGCTGGCCGCTTGGCGCGAACGCCGGCGGCGGCTCGTTCATGTACCACCTCGACAACAATCAGGTCTACGTCGGCTTCGTCGTCCACCTGAACTACGAGAACCCGTGGGTCTACCCCTACATGGAGTTCCAGCGCTTCAAGCACCATCCGCTGGTCGCCGACGTCCTGAAGGGCGGCAAGCGCGTCGCCTACGGCGCCCGCGCCATCGTCGAGGGCGGCTGGCAGTCGGTGCCGAAGCTGACTTTCCCGGGCGGCGCGCTGATCGGCGACTCGGCCGGCTTCGTCAACGTCCCGCGGATCAAGGGCAACCACAACGCCATGCTCTCCGGCAAGGCCGCGGCGGAAGCCGCCCACGCCGCCATCGCCGCCGGCCGCGCGGGCGACGAGCTCGCCGCCTACGCGCAAGCCATCGCCGCCGGCCCGATCGCCGCCGACCTCAAGCCCGTCCGCAACGTCAAGCCGATGTGGTCGAAGTGGGGCCTCTTCCCGTCGCTCGCCTTCGGCGGCCTCGACATGTGGATCAACAGCCTCACCGGCAACCGCTCGCCCTTCGGCACGATGAAGCACGGCAAGACCGACGCCGCCGCCACCCGCCGCGCCGAGCACTTCGCCCCGATCGACTACCCCAAGCCCGACGGCGTGCTCTCGTTCGACCGGCTGACCAACGTCGCCTTCTCCTTCACCAACCACGCCGAGGAGCAGCCCTGCCACCTGCGCCTGAAGGACAGGGACATCCCGATCGAGATCAACCTGCCGCGCTTCGCCGAGCCGGCGCAGCGCTACTGCCCGGCCGGGGTCTACGAGGTGCTGCGCGACGACGACGGCTCCAACCCGCGCTTCCAGATCAACTTCCAGAACTGCGTCCACTGCAAGACCTGCGACATCAAGGATCCCCTCCAGAACATCGACTGGACGACGCCCCAGGGCGGCGACGGCCCGAACTACCCCAACATGTGACCGGCAAGCCCCCGCGCGCCGCCCCGGGGCCGATTGAATCGGCGATTCCCCCGGCATAGGGTCGTGCGTCCTAGAGAACCCGGGAGACCCCAGAGCCGTGACGAGCGCCCTCACCCTGGCCCGCCGCGCCGCCGTCGCCATCTTCCTGGCGACCGCGGCCCTACCCGCCGGGGCGACGAGCCTCTCGGGCGCCTATCTCGCGGCGATGCAGGCGGACTTCCGCAACGACTACGCCGCCGCCGCCGCCTACTTCGACCGGGCGCTCGCCCTCGTCCCCGACAACCCCGGGCTCCTCAACAGCATCGCCGTCGCCCGCGTCGCCCTCGGCGACGTCGACGGCGCCCGCGCGCCCGCCGACCGCCTCGCCGAGCTCGACCCCGGCAACGCCGTCGCCGGCCTCGTCATCCTCGCCGACAGCCTCGCGCACGACGACTTCGACGGCGCCGCCGCCGCGCTCGCCGCCGAGGGCGACCAGACCAACCCGCTCCTCGGCGGCCTCGTCGCCGGCTGGATCGAGGTCGGGCGCCAGGACTTCCCCGCCGCCGAGGCGGCGTTCGACGCGATGACCGGCAACGAGGCGCTCGCCGCCTACGGCCAGTACCACAAGGCCCTCGCCCTCGCCTTCGCCGGCGACTTCGTCTCCGCCGAGCGGATCCTCGCCGGCGGCGCCGACGGCCCGCTCCACCTCAACCGCTCGGCGGTCGTCGCCCACGCCGAGATCCTCGCGCAGATGGGCCGGAGCTCCGACGCCATCGCGCTCATCGACGGCGCCCTCGCCGGCGGCGTGCCCGACGCGCCGCTCCTCGACCTCCGCGACCGCCTCGCCGCCGGCGAGGAGGTGCCCTTCGACCAGGTCACCGCCGCGAGGGACGGCGCCGCCGAGGCCTTCCTCACCCTCGCCGATGCGCTCAACACCGACGAGTCGGCCCGCGTCGCCCTCGTCCACGCCCGCCTCGCCAGCCACGTCCGGCCCGGGCTCGTCGAGGCGCGGCTGCTCTCGGCCGACGTGCTCGAGGACGAGGGCCAGTACGCCCTCGCCAACGAGGCCCTCGCCGGCGTGCCGGCCGACTCGCCCTGGTACGTGACGACCGAGATCCGCCGCGCCAACACCCAGCGCGCCGCCGGCGACGCCGACGGCGGCATCGCGACGCTGACCGCGCTCGCCGCCGGCGCCAAGGACGCCATCGAGGTCGACGCCGCCCTCGGCGACGCGCTCCGCATGGCCGAGCGCTTCCCCGAGGCGGTCGCGGCCTACACCCGCGCCATCGACCGCATCGACACCCCGATGCAACCGCACTGGATCCTGTTCTACACCCGCGGCATCTCCAACGAGCGCGCCGGCGACTGGCCGGCGGCGGAGGCCGACTTCCGCGAGTCCCTGAAGCTCCAGCCCGACCAGCCGCTCGTCCAGAACTATCTCGGCTACTCGATGGTCGAGAAGGGCCAGAGCCTCGACGAGGCGCTCGAGCTCATCCAGAAGGCGGTCCGCGGCCAGCCCGACGACGGCTACATCACCGACTCGCTCGGCTGGGTCTACTACCGCCTCGGCCGCTACGAGGACGCCGTGGCGCCGATGCTGCGCGCCGTCGAGCTCACCCCCGACGACCCGGTCATCAACGACCATCTCGGCGACGTGCTGTGGATGGTCGGCCGCACGCGCGAGGCCGAGTTCCAGTGGCGCCGGGCGCTCAGCTTCGGCCCGGCCGACGACCTCGACATGGACCGGATCAGGAAGAAGCTCGAGATCGGCCTCGACGAAGTGCTGAAGACCGAGCCCAGGGACCTGTGACCGGCCCGCGGCGCCGCGGACCCGCCGCCGGCCGCGCTCCCGTGACGCCTCTCGCCGAGCTCGCCCCGGCCAAGGTCAACCTCGCCCTCCACGTCACCGGCCGGCGTGCCGACGGCTACCACCTCCTCGACAGCCTCGTCGCCTTCCCCCGCACCGGCGACCGGCTCCGCGCCGGGCCCGCGGCCACCCTGTCGCTCGCGATCGACGGCCCCTTCGCCGGCGACCTCGGGGCGGGCGCCGACAACCTCGTCCTCCGCGCCGCCCGCCTCCTCCGCGCCGACGCCGCAGACGGCGCCGCCCTCCGCCTGACCAAGTCGCTCCCGGTGGCGAGCGGCATCGGCGGCGGCTCGGCCGACGCCGCCGCCGCCCTGCGCCTCCTCGCCCGCCTCTGGGACCGCCCGCTCCCGCCCCGCGCCACGCTGGCCGCCCTCGGCGCCGACGTGCCGGTCTGCGTCGCCGGCACTTCCGCCCGGATGCGCGGCATCGGCGACGATCTCGCGCCCGTCGCCCTGCCGTCCTTCTGGCTCGTGCTGGTCAATCCCGGCGTTCCCGTCCCGACGCCCGCGGTCTTCGCCGCGCTCGCCCGCCGCGACAACGACCCGCTCCCCGACCCGCCGGCCTTCGCCGACGCCGAGGCGCTCGCCGGCTGGCTCGCGGCCCGGCGCAACGACCTCGAGGCCCCGGCGACCACCGTCGCGCCGGAGATCCGCACCGTCCTCGCCGCCCTCGCGGCCGCGCCCGGCTGCCGCCTCGCGCGGATGTCGGGCTCCGGCGCCACCTGCTTCGGCCTCTTCACCGCCGCCGCGCCCGCCCGCGCCGCCGCCGCCGCGATCCGCGCCGCCCGGCCGGCCTGGTGGACCGCCGCCGCCGCCGTCGATCCTGACGGCCGAGGCGAAGCCACCCCCCGATCTTCGGTCCGCAAATATCCTCGGGGGTGAACTGGCCGAAGGCCAGGAGGGGGTCCGAGGACCCCCTTCTTCCCCGGTCGCCGCGCTCAGCGCCAGCGTTGGAGCGCCGCCTCGTCCTCGTCCTTCGCCGCGACCCAGGCGCTGCCGCCGGCACCGGTCTCCTTCTTCCAGAACGGCGCCCGGCTCTTGAGGTAGTCCATCAGGAACTCCGCCGCCGCGAACGCCGCCCCCCGGTGCGGCGCGGCGGTGGCGACCATCATGATCCGCTCCCCCGGCGCCATCGCCCCGTAGCGGTGCACGATCAGGCACGCCTGCAACCGCCACCGCGCGCGCGCCTCGGCCTCGATCGCGGCGAGCGCCCGCTCGGTCATCCCCGGATAGTGCTCGAGCTCCATCGCCGCGAGCGTGCCCGACACGTCGCGCACCAGCCCGGTGAAGCTGACGACCGCGCCCACGTCCGTCCGCCCCGCGGTCAGCCCCGCGAGCTCGGCGCCGACGTCGAAGTCCTCGCGCTGGACGCGAACCGTCACCTAGCCCCCCGTCATCGGCGGAAAGAACGCGACCTCCCGCACCCCCGCGAGCGGCGCCTCCAGGTCCGAGAGCTCCTGGTCGACCGCGACCCGCACCGCCCGCA
This sequence comes from uncultured Rhodovulum sp., assembly GCA_964511815.1. Taxonomy (GTDB): domain Bacteria; phylum Pseudomonadota; class Alphaproteobacteria; order Rhodobacterales; family Rhodobacteraceae; genus Amaricoccus. The sequence continues at coordinate 6,018 of CAZEGY010000078.1, read as the reverse complement.
TGTCGGCGAAGGCGAGGGCGTAGCGCTCCTCGCGCCCCTTCAGCTCCTCGACGAGCTCGGCGACCGTCGCCGCCCCGGTCTCGACGGTCTCGACGGGCTCGCCCACCCGCTCGCGCAGCCAGGCGAAATAGCGCACGGTCACGCTCACCGCTTGCGGTCCTTGAGGAACGGCATCGCCTTCATCAGGTAGTCGTAGCCGGTCATCAGCGTCAGGATCCCGGCGATCCAGATCAGCACCAGCCCGCCGCTCGACAGGATCGCCCCCATCCAGTCGTGGAACCACACGCTGACCCACGGCGTGTCGTGGCGCCGGTCGTACTCGAAGATCCCGGCGAGGAGCAGCACCGGGATCGCCACCATCTGCGCCGTCGTCTTCCACTTGGCGAGGTAGGTCACCTTGAGCTGCCCCGCCTTCGTCCCGAGGAACTCCCGAAGCCCCGAGACGAAGATCTCGCGCAGGAGGATGAACGCCACCGGCACGAGAATCAGCGCCTTCATCCCCCACAGGCCGACGATCACCGCGAGCGCGATCACCACCATCGCCTTGTCGGCGATCGGGTCGAGCATCCGCCCGAAGTTCGACTCCTGCTTCCACGCCCGCGCGATCTTGCCGTCGACCCAGTCGGTCAGCGCCGCGACGATGAACAGCCCGAAGGCGATCCAGTCGGCATAGGGCCGGTCGAAGACCGCGAACGCCAGCGCCACGCCCGGCGCGGCGGCGAGGCGCATCACGGTCAGGATGTTCGGTATCGTCCAGCGCATGCGCGCCCAGCTCCCTCGCGTCCCGGACCTCTTACCGGGCGGATATAGCGCGTCACCCCTCGCCATGGAAGAAGCCGTAGATCGTCTCGGCGAGCGCGTCCGAGATCCCCGGCGCCGCCTTGAGGTCGGCGAGCCCCGCCCGCGCCACCGCCTTCGCCGAGCCGAAGTGCGCGAGCAGCGCCCGCTTGCGCGTCGCGCCGACCCCGGGCACGTCGTCGAGCGGCGTCGCCCGGGTCTGCGCCGCCCGCTTCGTCCGGTGCGCCCCGATCGCGAAACGGTGCGCCTCGTCGCGCAGCCGCTGGACGAAATAGAGCACCGGATCGCGATGCCCGAGCGCCATCGGCGGCTGCCCCGGCCGATGGAACTCCTCCTTGCCGGCGTCGCGGTCGACGCCCTTGGCGACGCCGACGACCGGCACCTCGTCGATCCCGAGCTCCTGGAGCGCCGCGCACGCCGCCGCCACCTGTCCCGGGCCGCCGTCGATCAGCACGAGATCGGGCCAGGCGTCCGACTGCCGGTCCGGGTCCTCCTTGGCGAGCCGCCCGAAGCGCCGCGTCAGCACCTCGCGCATCATCCCGAAGTCGTCGCCCGGCGCCACGTCGCCCTTGATGTTGAACTTGCGGTACTGCGACTTCACCAAGCCCTCGGGCCCGGCGACGATCATCGCCCCGACCGCGTTCGTCCCCATGATGTGGCTGTTGTCGTAGACCTCGATCCGCTCCGGCGCGCCGTCGAGCCCGAAGGCCTCGGCGATCCCCTCGAGCAGCGCCGCCTGACTCGCGCTCTCCGCCATCCGCCGCGCCAGGCTCTCCCGCGCGTTGCGTGCCGCCTGCGCGAGGAGCCGGGCCTTCTCCCCGCGCCGCGGCTGCCCGATGACGACCTTGCGCCCGCGCTGGCCGGAGAGTGCGTCGGTCAGCAGGTCGGAATTGTCCGGCACGTGGCTGACGAGGATCATCCGCGCCGGAGTCTTGTTGCCGTAGAACTGTCCGAGGAACGCCTCGAGGATCTCCCCCGGCGCCGCCCCCGACCCGGTCCGCGGGAAGTACGCCCGGTTCCCCCAGTTCTGGTGCGCGCGGATGAAGAACACCTGCACGCAGGCCTGCCCCCCCTCCTGGTGCAGCGCCACCACGTCAGCCTCCTCGACGCCCTCGGGGTTGATCCCCTGGTTCGCCTGCACCGCCGTCAGCGCCCGGATGCGATCGCGGAGCGTCGCCGCCCGCTCGAACTCCATCGCCGCGCTCGCCGCGCCCATCGCCTCGGCGAGCCCGGCCTGCACCTTCGTCGACTTCCCCGACAGGAACGCCACCGCGTCCTCGACGAGCGCGGCATAGTCGTCCTCGCCGATGAGCCCGACGCAGGGCGCGCTGCACCGCTTGATCTGGTAGAGCAGGCACGGCCGCGTCCGGCTCTCGAAGCTCGCGTCCGAGCACGAGCGCAAGAGGAACGCCTTCTGCAACTGGTTCAGCGTCCGGTTGACGCTCCCCGCCGAGGCGAACGGCCCGAAGTAGCGCCCCGGCTCCTTGCGCAGCCCGCGGTGCTTCTTGACCATCGGGAAGCGGTGGTCGCCGGTGACCAGCACGTTGGGGAAGCTCTTGTCGTCGCGGAGCAGCACGTTGTACCGCGGCTTCAGCTGCTTGATGAGGTTCTGTTCGAGCAGCAGCGCCTCGGTCTCGGTCTCCGTCGTCAGGAACATCATCGACGCCGTCGCGGCGATCATTCGCCCTATGCGGGAGTCGTGCCCGGTCGGCTTGGCATAGCTCGCGACGCGTTTCCTCAGGCTCCGGGCCTTGCCGACGTAGAGCACGTCGCCCTTGCGATCGAGCATCCGGTAGACGCCCGGCCGGTCGTCGAGGCGCTTCAGGTAGTCGCGGATGACGAGGTGGCCGGTCCGCGCGGTCGGCCTCGCGGCGCCTTCCTCCTCGAAGCCGCGGGGCCCGTCAGCCGTCTCGTCCATGGCTCCGTCGCGTCCCGTCATCGCTCCGATTCTCCCCCCGGCTGCCCGCAACCGCAACCGGATTCAAGATGAAAGCTGTCCACGGTTTCTGTGGAAAACCCTGTGGGCAACGCACCGAACCAACCCCTAATCCCAATGAAACAAGCCTCTTCCCCGGGTTGCCCATATTTTATGCAAATTGATAACATACTGATTTCAAGACATAATTCCGTTCACCATCTTTAAATTTATGGAATCATTGACAGATTCGTCACGCTCCCGTGACGCCCCGGCGGGGGGTGGAAAAGTCGAGCCGCGCCGCCCCCGAGACCCCCTCCGGGGCTCACTCGCGCCCGAGGACGTCGGGGGTTTCCCAGGCGAGATGCTGCCCGCCGTCGAGCACCAGCACCTGCCCGGTGAGGCTCGGCGCGTCGAGGATGAACCCGAGCGCCGCGGCGATCTCGCCTGGCTCCGCCCCGCGCCCGAGCAGCGTCGCGGCGCGCTGGCCGGCGAAGTGCGCCGGCGACTGGCGCACCCCGCGCAGCGTCGGTCCGGGTCCGATCGCCATCACCCGCACGTCGGGGGCGAGGCCCTGCGCCGCCGTCCGGGTCAGCGCCCAGAGCCCCATCTTCGCAATCGTGTAGGTTGCAAAGTGCGGCGTCAGCTTGCGCACCCGCTGGTCGAGCATGTTGACGACCACGGCCTGCGCCACCGGCTGCCCGTCGGCGCCCGCCACCGCCTTCGGCGCCTGCGCCGCGAACGCCTGGACGAGCTCGAACGGCGCCCGCAGGTTCGAGCCGACGTGGCGGTCCCAGCTCTCCCAGGTCGCCGTCGCGATGGTGTCGTCCTCGAAGATCGAGGCGTTGTTGACGAGCACCGTCAGCGGCCGGCCGAGCGCCGCCGCCGCCGCCGGCACCAGCCCCGCGGTCGCGTCCCGGTCGAGGAGGTCGGCCCGCACCACCGCCGCCGCCCCGCCCGTCGCGGCGATCTCCGCCGCCAGCGCCTCCGCCGCCGCGAGGCTCGTGTTGCAGTGGATCGCCACCGCCAGCCCCCGGCGCGCCAGCTCGCGCACCATCGCCGCCCCGAGCCGCTGCGCCCCGCCGGTGACGAGCGCCGCGCCTCCCGTGAACCCCGCCGTCGTTTCCGCCGTCGGTCCTGCCGTCGGTCCCGCCGTCATCCCTGGCCGCCGCACGAGCAGTCCTGCCCGTCGAGCACCCAGGCGCCGCACGCCGGGCACTTGCGCGCCGACTCGACCCGCTTCGCGTCCTTCTTGCCGACCTTCGCCCGCGACAGCCGGCCCATCACCGCGAGGACGACCGCGACGACGATCACGACGAGCGCGATCTTGGCGATCATGGCGCCGCGACCCCGTAGCGCGCCCAGAGCGCCCGCGTCTCCGCCGCGTCGAGCGCGGCGTCGACCGCCTCGCCGACCCCGGGCAGGCCGAGCCGCCGGAAGAGCGGCCGCCGCGGCGCGATCACCGTGAAGCGCAGGCCGTCGCCGTAGAGCGCCCGCATCGTCGGCACGAGATGCCCGACCGCGTCGGCGAGCCCGACCTCGATCGCCTTCTCGCCGATCCAGACCTCGCCGGTGAAGAGCTCGTCCCCCTTCAGCCGCTCCCCGCGCCGCGCCTTCACCTGGCCGATGAAGTTCTCGTGGATCTGCGCCTGGAAGCGCTGGAGCCGCGCGACGTCCTCCGGCCGCTCCGGGCGGAACGGGTCGAGCAGGCTCTTGTCGACGCCGGCGGTATGGATGCGCCGCTCGATGCCGTGGCGGGTGATCAGGTCCTGCAACCCGAACGACGCCGAGATCACCCCGATCGACCCGACGATCGAGTTGGCGTCGACATGGATGCGGTCCGCCGCGGTCGCGAGCCAGTAGCCCCCCGACGCCGCCACGTCCTCGACGAAGGCATGGGTCGGCACGCCGAGCTCGTCGGCGAGCCGGCGGATCCGCGCCGCGATCAGGCTCGACTGCGCCGGGCTGCCGCCGGGCGAGTTGATCGACAGCGCCACCGCCTTCGGCCTGCCCCGGCGGAACGCCGCCTCGACGAGCGGCGCCAGCCGCGCGTCGGTGAGCGCCGGAGCCCCGAGGCGGCTGCCGCTGCCGATGACGCCCTCGAGCCGCAGGACCGTCACCCGGTCGCGCCGGCGGAAAAGCGAAAGGGGATTTCTCATGGCCCCGATGTAGGCCGCGCCCCCAACCCCCGCAAGCCCGTCGCGCGCCGCCGAACTTTCCTCGGGTGCATGGATTCCCGTACGTGGATGGTGCATGGATTGTGCATGGCATGTGCATGGGATGTGCAAGCCCGCTGGCCCCACCGGAGCGACCCCCGATGCCCCTCCGCCTGACGACCGCGCTTCTCGCGCTCCTCGCCCTCGGGGCGTGCAGCTACGTCCCCAAGGTCGCCATCCCCGGCTCCGGCAGCGACATGACCCGGGAGCTCGTCGAGAACCGCGTCTGGCTCGACACCGGCGACGACGCCCCCCCGGGCTCGCTCCGCGCCTTCCTCACCGACGGCACCTTCGTGATGACGAGCTGCGTCGAGGTCTACCGGCTGGCGCCCTGGCGCTGGATCGGCGGCTCGCGGCTCGCCTGGGAGGAGGACGGCCGCTCGATCCACGGCGAGGTCGTCCTCGCCGGCCGCGACGAGATGGTCCTCGCGATCGAGCTCGGCGCCGAGACCGTCACCCGCAAGTTCTCCGCCGCCCGCGCCCCGGTCGTCTGCCCCGCACTCCGGTAGGGGACGTCCGGCACCGCGATGGCCACCGCCCCGTGGTCCGCGACCTTGCGCGACCACGCCGCCTCGAAGCGGTCGTAGCGCCCGCGCTGGAGCCAGAACGCCCCCGCCCAGACGGCGACGAGGAGCGCGCCCACCTGCCACACCGCCAGCTCCACCGGATTGCCCGGATGCAGCGCCGCGACGATCGGCAGCGACGTCGCCATCACCGCCAGCATCGCCACGGTCTCCGGCGCCATCGGCTGACGCCCGAGCTCGTCCACGGTCTCGTCGTGCAGCCGCTCGACGGTCTCGCGGTAGGCGTCGAGGCAGGTCTTCCCGGGATCGGGCTCGCCCGCTCCCCTGTCGAGGTCCACCATCGCGGCTTCTCCTCCAGGTTGTCCAACTGCTGCCTTTGTGCCCGAGAATCACTTGGCATTCAACCTTTGCGTGTGTTAACCATTGCGATTGCTCTCCACCCGCCACCTCGCAGCCGCTTTCGAGCCGGCGTTGCCTGCCGATGCGCTTCGGGTTATGCCGCGGATCGGCGCCGGCTTAGCTCAGCGGTAGAGCAACCGCCTTGTAAGCGGTAGGTCGTCAGTTC
>CAZEGY010000077.1:0-11302 GCA_964511815.1 uncultured Rhodovulum sp. | reverse complement strand
GCGCCTGCGGTCGAGGCGCCCGTCGCCGAGACTCCGGTCGCCGACGCCCCCGCGCCGGTGACCGCGGAGGCCGCGCCCGAGGTGGAGAAGAAGAAGCCCGCCCCGCGCCGTCGCCGCACGACCAAGGCCGCCGCCGAGGCCGCCCCCGCGACGGCTGCCGAGACCACCGTTCCCGCCGCCTGAAGCCGGCACCGCGTTTCGGGCCGGCAGTCGCCGGATCGCCTCTCAGGCCGGGGCGCCCGCCGCCTCGCCGGCGACGGCCGGGCGCACCGCTTCGGCCTCAGCCGGGCGCAGGGCGCGCTCGATGTGGGCGATGACCCGGCGGTCGGGCGGAGACACGAGCTTCACGACCTTGTTGTCCTGGTAGGCGCCGAGCCGCCCCTGGGCGAGCAGCGCCGTCCGCCCCCCGGGCTGGGGGATGGCCAGGTGGATCTCCTCGACCGCCTGCCGCGGGATCTCGAGCACCTGCCCGACGTGGAGCCCCTGGAGCGCGGCGAGGCTCAGGGACTGGCGGTGGAGGACCGCGTCGACGGGCACCGGGGCGGTGCCGGCGGCGCGGCGCATCAGCGTCTTCCAGAGATCGTTCGGCCGGTCCTTGGCCGCCCGCACGGCGCGCGCCTGGATCGAGGCGCGGATGACGTCGAGCGCCGAGAGCGGCAGGATCAGGAGAAAGCGCCCGCTCCGCCCGGCCTCGCCGAGGGTGAGGTCCATGCCGAGGACGAGCACGTCGATGTAGTCCGGCGCGAGGCGCAGCTGCGCCAGGTGCTGGCGCAGGTCGCGGATGGCGAGGCCCTTGGTCAGCGGCCGCCCGAGGCTCGCGCCGATCGCCTGCCCGAACGCCGCGAGGATCGCGTCGAGGTGCAGCCGCCCGAGCGCCATGTCGATCGCGGTGAACGGCCGCGCCTGCGGCTCGGGCGCCTGCCCCGGGTCGCCGCCGAGCGTCAGGTCGATCAGGTGATAGGCGAGGTCCGACTCGAGCGCGATCACCCCCGGCGTGTCGGCGTCCTCGACGTCGACGAGCCCGAGGATCGCCGGCCCGGTGATCGCGCCGGTGGCGTCGGCGAGCTTCGCGACCCGCGCCGCACCGGCGGCGGTGCCGATCAGCGTCTTGACGAGCGAGCGCAGGCGATCCTCGACGCCGCGGGCGAAGGTCTCGCCGAGGAGGTCGGTGTCGGCGAGCGGCGAGCGCGCGACCCCGCCGTGCCGGAGCTTGCGGGAGAGCACGTTGGCGGAAGGCGGCATCGTCGATCCCTCGGTCGCGGCCGAACCCGGGCCCGCCCGCGAGCCTCGGCCGCAATGGTTAGCGGAACGTGAACGGGATCGCTCCAATCCGAGCCAGTTCCCGCCCCCGCCGCCCCCCGCCGTAACCTCCGGTTGACCTTTCCCCCGCTATCCCGGTCGACGGGGAACGAGGGGGATCGCGCGCATGGACCGCAAGGCCAACGTCATCGTCGTCAGGCGCAAGATCGTCGTCGCCGGGGGGCACCACGGCGGGGCGTGGAAGGTCGCCTACGCCGACTTCGTCACCGCGATGATGGCGTTCTTCCTGCTGATGTGGCTGCTCTCGACCACCGACGAGCAGACCCGCCTCGGCCTCGCCGACTACTTCAGCCCGACGATCCCGATCCACGAGAGCCGGAGCGGCGGCGACGGCCCCTTCGACGGCGAGTCGATGTTCAGCCAGGACGTGCTCGCCCGCGACGAGACCGGCCAGACCGGCGACCCCGAGCGCATGGCCGCGGCCGGCGGGCTCGACCAGGCGAGCGACGAGAGCCTCTACGACGTCGAGAAGGCGCTCCTCGGCGGCAGCGGCGACGCGATGGAGGCCGACCCCCTCCTCGCCCACATCCGCACCCGCGTCACCGACGAAGGCCTCATCATCGAGGTCTTCGATATCGACGGCTCGCCGCTCTTCGCCGCGGACGATGCGCCGAACCCGATCTTCGGCCGCCTCGTCGCGATGATCGGCCGGGTACTCGCTGTGACGACGAACCCGGTCGCGGTCTCCGGCCACCTAGCCGCCGGCGACCCCGACCCGTGGACGGTCTCGACCGCCCGCGCCCAGCTCGCCCGCGAGCTTCTCGGCGCCGCAGGCGTCGTCGACGCCCGCCTCGACCGCGTGACCGGCAAGGCCGACCGCGGCCCGGTCGTCGACGACCCCGCCTCCCCCCGCAACCGCCGGATCGAGATCACCCTCCTCCGCCGCTTCGCGAAGCCGGGGTGACGCCCGCCGACCGTGCGGATTGTCTCCACTTTCCCATCTCCCGCCGCCGGCGGCCGTTAGGGCGATCTTAAGCCACCGCGACCCAAGGATGCCGCCACGGCTCACCGCCCGCCCACGACCACGCCCCCTCACGGCAAAGGACCGAGCATGGGAATCTCCTCGTCGATGAACGCCGGCGTCTCCGGCCTCAACGCGAACGCCAACAAGCTCGCGACGATCTCGGACAACATCGCCAACTCCCAGACTTACGGCTACAAGCGCGCCGACATCGACTTCTCCTCGATGACGATCAGCGACTCGAAGTCGCCGAACACCGTCGGCGGCGGGCGCTGGTTCACCGCCGGCGGGGTCCAGACGACCGCGATCTGGAACGTGAGCGAGAAGGGCGCCCTCGCGACGACGGGCAACGCCACCGATCTCGCGATCACCGGCCGCGGCTTCCTGCCGGTCAGCGACCTCTCCGCCGTTGGCGCGACGAGCGGCGAAAAGCCGCTGATGCTGACGACGACGGGCTCGTTCACGACGAACGCCCAGGGCTACCTCACCACCCCGGGCGGCCTCGTCCTCCTCGGCTGGCCCGCCGACGCCTCGGGCAACGTCGCCGAGCAGGCGCGCGACAGCGCGACCGCGCTCGAGCCGGTGCGCGTCAACCTCTCCTCGGTCGCGGTGCAGCCGACGACGGCGATCGCCCTCAACGTCAACCTGCCGACCGACGACGTCGAAGTCGGCGCCGACGGCGCCACCCGCAACGTCACCGTCGAGTACTTCGACAACGTCGGCGGCTCCGAGACCCTGACGGCGAGCTTCGCGCCGACGGTGCCGGCGACGGGCGCGCGCAGCAACGAATGGACGCTCACCCTCACCGATCAGGCCAGCGGCCGGTCGGCGGGCACCTACACCCTCGTCTTCAGCGACGCGCCCCCGAACGCCGGCGGCCTCGCCAGCGTCACCGGCCCCGCCGGCGGCACCCTCGCGAGCAGCTACGACGCGGCGACGGGCAAGATGACGCTCGACCTCGGCAACCAGACCCTGAGCGTCGCCATCGGCTCGACCGATCCCAGCGGTCCGCGCAACCTGAGCCAGCTCTCCTCGACGTTCTCTTCGGTCGGGGTCAGCCACGACGGCAACGCCGCCGGCACCTTCACCGGCCTCGCGATGGACGAGCGCGGCCTGCTCTCGGCCACCTACTCGAGCGGCTTCGCCCAGGTCATCTACCAGATCCCCGTCGCCGACGTGCCGAACCCGAATGGCCTCAAGGTCCTCGACAACCAGTGCTTCGCACTGTCGCAGGCCTCGGGCGGCATGTTCCTCTGGGACGCCGGCGACGGCCCGACCGGCTCGATCGAGGGCTTCGCCCGCGAGCAGTCGACGACCGACATCGCCAACGAGCTCACCCAGCTCATCCAGACCCAGCGCGCCTACTCCTCGAACGCCAAGATCATCCAGACCGTCGACGAGATGCTCCAGGAAACCACCAACCTGAAGCGCTGACCCGCCGTTAGAGGGACGACCGCATGAGCATCACCAGCGCCCTCCACGGCGCGACCTCGGGCCTCTCCGTCTCGGCGCGGCTCGCCGGCACGATCTCGAACAACGTCGCGAACGCGCTGACCGAAGGCTACGGCCGGCGCACCACCGAGGTGACCTCGCTCACCCTCGGCGGCTACGGCTCCGGGGTCGCGGTCACCGGCACCACCCGCGCCGAGAGCCCCTACCTCACCGCGACGCGGCGCACGACCGACGCCGCGGTGGGGGCGAGCGCGGTGCGCTCGGACGCCTACGACCGGATGATGTCGGCGATGGGCGAGCCGGGCGAGAGCGCCGCCCTGTCGAGCGTCGCGACCGCGCTCGAGACCGCGCTGATGGCCGCGACCGCCGCGCCGCAATCGACGGCGATGCTCGCCGACGCCATCGACGCCGCCTCCGCCGTCGCCGAGGCGCTGAACCGCATCGCCGACGAGAACGTCGCGCTCCGCACCGAGTCCGACGCCGAGATCGCCCGCCAGGTCGGCACCGTCAACGACGCGCTCCACGGCATCGACGCGATCAACCGCAAGATCGCGGTGATGGCCCCGCAGGGCCTCGACACCACCAGCCTCGAGGACGAGCGCGCGCGGCTGATCGACACCGTCTCGCCCATCGTCCCCGTCACCACCGTCAGGCGCGACAACGGCGCCGTCGCCATCTACTCCCAGAACGGCGGCCCCCTTCTCGACGGCCGGGTCTACGCGCTCGCCTTCACCGCCGCCGCCAACGTCGTGACCCCGGAGCTCACCCTCGGCGCCGGGCTCTCCGGCCTCGCGCAGGACCAGGGCGCCCTCTCCGGGCCGGTGGCGGTCGGCGCCGGATCGGGCCGCGGCCTCTTCGACGGCGGCTCGCTCGGGGCGCTCTTCGAGATCCGCGACCGCATCGTCCCGGAGTTCGACGCCGAGATCGACCGCTACGCGCGCGATCTGATCGACCGCTTCGAGAGCGCCGCGCCGTCGCTCGACGCCGCGGGCGCCGGCCTCTTCGTCGACGCCGGCACCGGCGCCGGCGTCGCCGGCCGCATCGCCCTCAACGCCGCGGTCGACCCCGCCGCCGGCGGCGCGGTCTGGCGCCTCCGCGACGGACTCGCGGCGGCGTCGGTCGGCACCGAGGGCGACGGCGCCATCCTCCAGGGCCTCGCCGACGCGATGAGCGCGGCACGCACGCCCACGGGCTTCGTCTCGCAGAGCGCGGCGAACGACTCCGCGACGATGGCCTCCGAGATCGCGTCGTTCTTCGCAGGAAGGAGCGCGCGCAGCGACGAGGACCTCGCCTTCCTGACCGCCCGCCGGTCGACGCTGATCGAGGAGGAGATCAACCGGATCGGCGTCGACAGCGATGCCGAGCTCCAGGCGCTGATGCTCGTCGAGCAGGCCTACGCGGCCAACGCCAAGGTGCTCTCGGTGCTCGACGACCTGATGAAGCTCTTGCTGGAGTGAGCCCCATGCGCGTGACCGGAAACTCGGAGCTCGCCCGGATGAAGATGCTCCAGCGCCAGGCGATCGAGACCCGCAACCGGCTCGATACCGCCGGCGCGGAGATGACCTCGGGCCTGAAGGCGAGCCGCTACGCGGCGACGGGCGGCAATCTCACCCACCTCTTCGCGCTCGAACGCGCGCTCGCGCGCAACGCGGTCTATGCCGCGACGATCTCGCTCACCGAGACCCGGCTCGACGTCATGCAGGCCGCGCTCGGAACAGTCCTCGCCCCGCTCGAGCGGCTCTCCGTCGATCTGGCGGCCTCGGTCGGCCTCGGCGACCGGGCGGCGGCGATGACCCACGCCCGGACCGCGCGCGCCGCCTTCGCCGATACCGTCTCGGCGCTGAACGGCCAGGTCGCCGGCCAGTCGCTCTTCGCCGGGACCGCCACCGACCGCCCCGCCCTCGCCCCCGCCGACGCGCTCCTCGCCGACCTCGACGCGCTCGCCCAGGGAGCCGCGACCGCGGCGGACGCCATCGCCGCGATCGACGCCTACTTCGCCAGGCCCGCGGGCGGGTTCCACGCCGGCGGCTACACCGGCTCGCCCGACGACCTCACCCCGGTCGACATCGGCGAGGGCACCCGCCTCGCCTGCGGCATCCGCGCCGACGACGACGCCCTCGTCGCGGTGCTGCGCGCCCAGGCGCTGGCGGCGGTGGTCGCGGGCGGCGCCTTCGACGGCGACCCCGACTCCCGGATGGCGCTCCTCGGCGCGGCCGCGTCCGCGACGCTCGCGGCGAAGGAGGGCGTCCTCGACCTGCGGAGCACGCTCGGCACCACCCAGGAACGGCTGGAGACCGCCCGGGCCGGGCGCACCTCCGAGCGCGAGACCCTCGACCTCGCGCGCGCCAACATCGTCGCGACCGACCCGCTCGAGGCCGCCTCCAACTACAGCGCGCTCGAGTCCCAGCTCGAGGCGATCTACACGGTCACGGCGCGGCTCGCGAGCCTGCGCTTCCTCAACTACATGTCCTGAGCCCCGATGCCGCGATCCCCCGCCTTCGCCCTCGCGCTCCTCCTCCTCTGGTTCGGGGGCGTGTTCACCCCCGGGCTCGCCTCGCCGGCGCGGATCAAGGATCTCGTCGAGGTCGACGGGGTGCGCGGCAACGACCTCCTCGGCTACGGCCTCGTCGTCGGGCTCAACAACTCGGGCGACTCCTTGCGCAACTCGCCGTTCACCGAGGACGCGATCGTCAACCTGCTCGAGCGCCTCGGCGTCAACGTCACCGGCGAGCAGCTCCGGGCGCGCAACGTCGCGGCGGTGCTGGTGACGGCGACGCTGCCGCCCTTCGCCCGCGCCGGGAGCCAGATCGACGTGACGGTCTCGGCGATCGGCGACGCCTCGAGCCTGATGGGCGGCACCCTGGTGATGACACCGCTCAACGCCGCCGACGGCCAGATCTACGCGGTGGCGCAAGGGGCGATCATCGCCGGCGGCGTCGTCGCGTCCGGCGAGGCGGCGAAGGTCACCCAAGGGGTGCCGACGAGCGGGCTCATCCCGTCGGGGGGCCGGGTCGAGCGCGAGGTCGCCTTCGACTTCACCCAGATGCGCGACCTGCGCCTCGCGCTCCGCAACCCCGACTTCACCACCGCGGCGCGGATCGTCGCGGTCATCAACCGCGACCTCGGGGCGCGGGTGGCGAGCCTCCTCGACGCCGGCACGGTGCGGCTCGACCTCGCCGGCAATGGCATCGACACCCCTGCCCTCCTCATCGCCAACATCGAGAACCTCGAGGTGCAGACGGCGACCAGGGCGCGTGTCGTCGTCGACCAGCGGTCGGGGACGATCATCCTCGGCGCCGACGTCCGCATCAGTCGCGTCGCGGTGACGCAGGGCAACCTGACGCTCCGCGTCGAGGAGGCGCCCCTCGCGGTACAGCCGAACCCCTTCGCCGGCGGCCGGACCGTCGTCGTCCCCCGCACCGAAGCCGCGATCGAGGAGGATCCCGGCACCGGCCTCGCCATCGTCGAGAGCTCGGTGTCGCTCCCCGAGGTCGTCGCCGGCCTCAACGCCCTCGGGGTCTCGGCGCGCGACATGATCGACATCCTGAAGTCGATCAAGGCCGCGGGCGCGCTCCACGCCGAGTTCATCGTCCAATAGCCGCGCCGGGGGATCGTGCTATCATGCGCGCGGCAACCGGACGGAAGACCATGACGACGCATCCCGGCCCGCTGACCTTCACCGCCGACGCCTTCCTCGCCTGGGCAGAGGAACAGCCCGACGGGCGCTCCGAGCTGATCGGGGGGCGGATCGTCGCGATGGCCCCGGAGCGCGTCGCGCACGTCCGCGCGAAAGTTCGCGCCCGCGCGGCCCTCGACTCCGCGATCGCGGCCGCCGGCCTGTCATGCGAGGCGGTCGGCGACGGTCTCGGTGTCCGCATCGACGATGCTTCGGTCTACATTCCCGACGCCCTGGTCCGTTGCGGGCCGGAGCTTCCCGGCGACACCAGCGTCATCGACGACCTCGTCATCGTGGTCGAGGTTCTTTCGCCCTCCACTCGGGCCGTCGACATCAATGCGAAGCTCGGCGGCTACCTCCGCCTGCCGAGCCTCTGCCACTACCTGGTCGTCGACGCGGACGAGCGCATGGTCGTCCACCACAGTCGCACCGAATCTGGCGACATCCGGACCGCCCTCCTCCGGGAAGGCCCGATCGAGCTCGACCCTCCCGGCATCGCGGTCGCCGTCGCCGACCTGCTGCCGCTCCCGGAGACCTCCGCGAAAGCCCGTGCGGACCCGCGCCAACCACGGTGAACAGAGGGTTAACGGCGCGACGAGAATCGTGTAGTTTCAATATGTTAATTCCCGTCACGCGCGCGTGACGGGGCGTGGTTTTGCAGCTCCGAGCGGGGCTCAGGCCGGCTCCTTCGACCGCTCCTGCACCACGCGGTCGGCGGCCTTGCCGTGCAGCTCCTCGTAGTGGTCGAAGCTGCCCTCGAACCAGCCGACGCCCTGCGTCGCCGCCCGTACGTCGTTGGCGATGGCGCCGAGGGCGCTCCCCGGGACCAGCGCCTCGTAGCGCTCCCAGCCCGTCGCCTCGGCGTCGGTGTCGAAGCCGAGGACCTGCCCGGAGTTGGAGGCGACGATCGGCCCGAGGGCGCCGGTGAACATCGCCGGCGCGTGGATCGTGATCCGGAAGACCGGCTGGAGCAGCACCGGCCCCGCCGCCTTCAGCGCCTCCTTGGTCCCCTGGCGCCCGGCGATGCGGAAGGCCATGTCCGAGCTGTCGACCGCGTGCGCCTGGCCGTCGGTCAGCGTCACCGCCACGTCGACGACCGGAAACCCGAGCGGACCCCGCTCCATCGCGTCGCGCGCCCCGGCCTCGACGGCGGGGATGTAGTTCTTCGGCACCGCGCCGCCCTTCACCACCTCGGTGAAGACGAAGCCCGCCCCGCGCGTTCCCGGGCCGACGACGAGGCGGACATCGGCGAACTGGCCGGCGCCGCCCGTCTGCTTCTTGTGGCGGTAGGCGGTCTCCTGGCTCTTCGAGATCGTCTCGCAGTAGGCGGGCGCCGGCACCACCTCGTCGACGTCCATGCCGAAGCCGTCCTTGAGGCGCTGGCGGAGGATGCGCAGGTGCAGCGGTCCCTGCACGCCGACGAGCGCCCCGCCCGTCGCCGGGTCCTGGGTCACGGTCAGCGCCGCGTCGCCCTCGGCGAGCGCTCCGAGCGCGCCCGAGAGCTTCACCCCGTCGCGCTCGTTGGTCGGCGCGAGGATGCGGTGCGCCAGCGGCGGCTGCGGGCGGTTCCACGCCGGCGCCTCGTGGAGCGCCTCGGCGGTCGCGATGCGGGCCGCCGCCAGGTGGTCGGACTTGACCGCACTGACGATCTCGCCCTCGGCGACCGCGTCGAGGTGGTGGCCGTCGCGGGGATCGGCGGGGGTGAGCTGGCCCGGGGCCTTGCCGCCCAGCGCCTGCCCCGGCCCGAGCGGGGCGAGGGCGCGGAGGAGGAGGGTCTTGCCGACGTGCTTGCGGTGGGCGGCCGCGAAGATCACCGCGAGCGGCGCCTCGCCCATCCCGGCCTGGGCCTGGAGGCGGTCGCGCAGCACCGACGGCGCCGGCGCCTCGTGGCGGAGCGCCTTCATCACCCGGACGATGCCGTTGCCGTGGCTGGCCGAGCCGATCAGCGCCTCGATCACCCGGTTCTCGCGGAGGACGCGGGCGCAGATGTCGTAGACCTCGGCGCTCGCCGGCACCTTGTCCTCGATCAGCTCCTCGAGAAGGGTGTCGTCGTGCTCGGAGAGCGCCTCGAGCAGGCCGTCGCGGGCCTCGTGCTCGCGGTCGAGCGTGCCCGGGGGGATCTCGATCAGCTTCGAGGGCTCGCCCTCCCGGTAGGACCAGGCGCGCTCGGAGACGAGGTCGACGGCGCCGACGACCTGCTCGCCCTCGCGGATCGGGATCTGGCGGAGGATGATCGGGTGGCGGGCGTACTCCTGCAAGGCGGCGACGATGTCGCGGACGCGGCCGGTCGCCTCGTCCATGCGGTTGACGAAGAGGAGCGCCGGCACCCCCGCGGCCTCGACGGCGTGGAGATAGGGCGAGGCGAGGACGGCGGCGGCCGGATCGGGGCCGACGCAGATCACCGCGGCGTCGGCGGCGAGCAGCGCGTCCCGCGCCACGTGGAGGAACTCGACCGAGCCCGGCGTGTCGATCGCCTGCCAGCTCTCGCCGAGGAGGTCGAAGCCGCACACCCGGAGATCCCCGGGCGCCGCGGCGGGCTGGGGCTGGCCCTCGAGACCGCACATGCGGTCGACGAGCGTCGACTTGCCGGTGTTCGATGCGCCGAGGACGGCGATGGTCCGCGTCATGTTCCTCCCCCCGAGTTCTTGTCGTTGCTCGACTCGATCATGGGGCGAAGGTCGGGAGATTTCCAGCGCGACGCGCGGCTGGGGCGCTGGACGGCCGGTGCCCGCCGGTCCATCTATCGGTCCGTCAACGAGGGAGGACGATCATGGCGGGCGCGAAGCGCATCCTTTTCACCGGCGGCTCGGGCAAGGCGGGGCGGCATGTGGTGCCCTACCTCGTCGACCACGGCTACGAGGTCGTCAACGTCGATCTCCGCCCGCTCGACCACCCGGGGGTCTCGAACCTCGTCGCCGACATCACCGACTCGGGTCAGGTCTTCAACGTGATGACGAGCTACGGCGATCTCTCCGAACTCGACGCCGGCACCGGGCCGCGGCCGTTCGACGCGGTCGTCCACTTCGCGGCGATCCCGCGCATCCTGATCCGGCCCGACAACGAGACCTTCCGCGTCAACACGATGGGCACCTACAACGTCATCGAGGCGGCGGTGAAGCTCGGCATCCGCAAGGTCGTCGTCGCCTCGTCGGAGACGACCTACGGCATCTGCTTCTCCGACGGCGAGACCGACCCGAAGGCGCTGCCCCTGGAGGAGGACTACGACGTCGACCCGATGGACAGCTACGGGCTCTCGAAGGTCCTGAACGAGAAGACCGCCCGCACCTTCGCCCGCCGCTCGGGGTACGACGTCTATGCGCTGAGGATCGGCAACGTCGTCGAGCCGCACGAGTACGAGACGCTGTTCCCCGGCTACTTCGCCGACCCCGACGTGCGCCGGAGGAACGCCTTCTGCTACATCGACGCCCGCGACCTCGGCCAGATCGTCGCGCGCTGCGTCGAGACCGACGGCCTCGGCTTCCAGGTGTTCAACGCCGGCAACGACACCAACGGGATGAACGTCCCGACCGCGGAGCTCGTCGCGCGCTACTTCCCGAACGTGCCGGTCACCCGCGAACTGGGCGAGAACGAGGCGCTGTTCTCGAACCGCAAGATCCGCGAGGTCCTCGGCTTCCGCGAGGAGCACGACTGGCGCAAGTACGTGAAGCTCTGAGAGGTCTCCGCGAAAGGGCTTCGATGCGCCCGGAGACCGCCCCGTCGCACGCGTGCGCACGCGTGCGCATGGGGTCAAGCTATTGATATTGCAGGATTGTCCGTGTCGCGTTAACCGCTCGGTAATACTCGTAGAACGAGTATTCCTGCGGGCGATCTTGCAGAGATCCCTGCGGAAGGCGAGGCGCCGGCGGAGCTTGCCCGCCGGCGCCGATGCGTCG
>CAZEGY010000076.1:0-11334 GCA_964511815.1 uncultured Rhodovulum sp. | reverse complement strand
CATGGCCCTCCACCGACGCCGAAGGCCCGCCTCCCCGGCAGGGGAAGCGGGCCTCGGTTTTCGGGCGGCAGCTTCGGTCAGTGCGCCGTCGCGAGCCGGCCCTGGGCGATCGCCGGCTCGGCCGGCAGGGTGACGGGCTCGCGCCAGTCGGTGGCGGCGTCGCGGGTCGTGGCGTAGCTGGCGAGGCCGCTGCGGAAGAGCAGGAGGCCGATGCTGCTCGCCGCCACGCAGGTCACGACGATCGCGGTGCCGATGGCGGTGGCGTCGCCGAGGACGTAGTCGGTGATCAGCCCGACCGCGACCGGGCCGAGGCCGGCGCCGACGATGTTCAGGATCGCCGTGAAGAGGGCCGCGATCTGGCCGCGCATCGGGGCGGGGGAGGTCTCCTGGATGATCAGCGTGCCGACACCGATCAGCGTGAAGGAGAACACCGCGCCGAGGGCGAGGAAGGCGATCGAGAGCGTCGAGCCGCCGCCGTAGACCATGCCGGTGCTGGCGACCGCCATGCCGACGCAGCTGACCATCCCGACGCGCAGGTTGGCGGTGGCGATGCCCTGCTTCCGCCAGTGGCCGGCCAGCGAGGCGCCGCCGATCGCGCCGACCGGGCCGGCGATGGTCAGGATCACGCCGAGGGCCTTGCCGATCTCGGGATAGGTCCAGCCGAGCTCGCGGACGAAGTAGGTGGGCGTCCAGCCGGTCCAGCCGTAGACCGCGAGATAGAGCGCGCCGGTGCCGAACATGATGGCGGTGAAGGTGCGGGTGTTGCCCTTCAGGAAGTCGACGGTGGCCGAGACCGGCACGCCGGGAGTGCGCTCGGCCTTCGCCGCGCCCATGCGGCGGGGTTCGGAAACCAGCAGCATCAGGGCGGCGATGACGAGGCCGGGCAGGCCGACGGCGATGAAGGTCGCCTGCCAGGGCAGGAGCTGGCCGAGGAACGGCAGGGTCGGCGGGTTCAGGGTGAAGACGCCGAGCAGCAGGCCGCCGGCGAGGAGGCCGAGGCCGGCCCCGACCGGGGCGCCGGCGCCGAGGACGCCCATGGCGCGGCCACGGCGGTCCGGGGCGAAGAGGTCGGCGAGCAGCGACACCGCGCCGGGGATCAGCACCGCCTCGCCGACGGCGACGCAGGTGCGGGCGCCGACCAGGTGCCAGAAGTCGGTCGCGAGGCCGCTGGCCGCGGTGGCGATGCTCCAGAGCGCGATGCCGGTCGCAATGATCGCCGGCCGGTTGCCGCGGTCGATCATGCGGGCGATCGGCAGGCCCATGATGGCGTAGAAGGCGGCGAAGGTGAAGCCGTGCAGCAGGCCGATCTCGGTGTCGTTGACGCCGAGCGACTCCTGGATCGGGCCGACGAGCAGGGTCAGGATCTGCCGGTCCATGATCGAGAAGACGTAGGCGAGCAGGAGGATGCCGACGGCGTACCACGCCCAGCGGGCTTCGGGGGCCGCCGTCGCGGCCGGGTTCGTTCTGTTCATTGTCTGGGTTCCTGGGGTGAGTGAAGGACGAGCGTCAGGGTCCGCGGGAGCGCGCTCCCCCGGCAGGCGATGTCGTGTCTTGGGGGTCTGGCGCCCGAGGGGCGCCGGCGCCTCAGCTGGCGGAGCGCGCCTGCTCCGCACCGGTGATCCGGCGCAGCGCCGCGAGCGTCGCGCAGCTGCGCTGCATCGTGGCGGGGCAGGTCACCGCCCGGCCGTCGATCGCCGCGCAGACGGCCGCGAGGCGGGCGCAGGGCGGGATCGGGGCGATGGTGGCGGCGGGGGTCGGCGTGGTCATCTGGGTTCCTCCGTCAAGGCGCTTCTCTGGCGTCGATGGCGGCAGGGTAGCGGCCCCCTCACCCCCGGTCCCCCCACTCGTGGAGGGGGGAGGTGGGGGCTTCAGAACGGGCGGTCGCCGATGATCCCGGCGCGCTCGAGCGTGCGCACGGCCGGCCAGAAGTCCTGCACCGCGTAGTGCTGGGTGCAGCGGTTGTCCCAGATCGCCACGGTGTTCTTCCGGAGGCGCCGGCGCACCTGGTACTCGGGGACGCAGGCCTGGCTGATCAGGTAGGTGAGGAGCTGGCTGGCGCCCGGCGCATAGTCCTGGCCGAAGCGGACGTTGCCCGGAGTGTGGAAGTTGGTGAAATGCGTGGTGAAGGCGTTGACGAAGAGCGCCTTCTCGCCGGTTTCCGGGTGGGTGCGGACGACCGGGTGCTCGGGGTCGGGGAACTGGGCCTTGATCGCCAGCCGCTTCTCGGCCGGCATCGCCGCGCCGAAGGTCGCCTCGATGCTGTGCCGGGCGCGGAGGTCGGCGATCTGCGCCTTGACGGGCTCGGGGAGCCGCTCGTAGGCGAGGGTCATGTTCGCCCAGAGCATGTCGCCGCCGACCGCCGGCGCCTCGGTGCAGCGCAGCACGGCGCCGAACTGCGGGCAGTCGCGCCAGGTGGTGTCGCAGTGCCAGGCGTTCTCGTACTGCTCGGCGCGGGTGTCCGGGCCCTTGCGGATGATGACGAGGCCCGGGTTCTCCGGGTCGCTGCCGACCACGGGATGGTCCTCGAGCGCGCCGAAGCGGCGGGCGAAGCCGACATGCTCGGCGCGGGTGATGTCCTGGTTCTCGAGGAACAGCACCTTGTGCTTGAGGAGCAGCGCCTTGATCTCGGCGAAGAGGTCGGCGTCGCGCGCGGCGTCGCCGAGGCTGACGCCGTGGAGCTCCGCGCCGATGGCGCCGGTCAGCGGCTCGACCCGGATCGGGCCGCCCCGGACGAGGGCGGGGGTCGCGAGGGAGAGAATGGCTTCGGTCATGGCGTTTCCCTTGGTTCTTGTTGAAGGCGCCTTGCGGCGACGAGGCTGATCGACGACCCGCGTCCCGCACGCCGTCTCGCGCGCGAGACGGGGGTCATCCTATTGTGAACATTGATAAATCACTCGACCGTTAACCTGGTGGACATACTGGTTAACGGCGTTTCGCAGCGAGCCGTTCGGGCGGTGCCGTTTCAGACGGCGGCGGCCGCGCGGGCGGTCCGGCGCAGGTCCTGCAGCTCGCGCGGCACCGCCAGCTGGGTCTCGCCGCGCATCTTCTCCACGAAGAGGCGGATGCAGCCGCCGCACTGCGGAGCCTTGCCGAGGGCGCGGTAGATCTTGCCCGGCGTGATCAGGGTGAGCGGGTCGGAGGCCCGCATCCACGAGACGGCCTCGTGGATGTCGCGGTCGGTCATACCGGTGCAGGAACAGACGATCATGGCAGCAGGTCCCGTTGGTGTCGCTGGTTCAGCGCGACACTAGCGGCGAGCCGACCGCCTCCGCCCCCCACCCGTGGAGGGGGGTGGCCTCGGCCTCGATCCCGTTGACGCCGTGGCGCTCGCGGAGCGCGCGCGCCACCGGCGCGGCAGCGCTCGGATCGCCAGTCACCAGCGCGCGGTCGAGACCGGCGAGACCGGTGCCCTCGCGCTCGGCGTGGGCGAGCAGGCGCTGCCAGAGCGCCGGCGATGCGGCCGCGACGGTCACGCCCTCGCCGGCGATCATCCGGTGGAGCGAGCGCCCGTCGAGCCAGGGGCCGGGCAGCACCAGGCGGCGGGCCGGGGTGGCGAGCGCCGCGCGCACGAGCTCGGCCCCGTCGCGCCGGTGCATGGGCTCGGCGACGAGGACCGCGTCCCCGGGGCGAAGGTCGAAGCGGGCGGCGGCGTCGGTCGGCACGGGGCCGGCGGCTGCTTCCGGTGCGGTCGCGAGGATCGCCTCGTAGCAGCGGAGGTTCGGGATCGCGGCGGGGCCGGGCATGTCGGTCTCGCCCGCCAGCGCGACGGAGCATCGCGCCGTGGCGAGCCGAGGCGCGATGCTCTCGACGAGCGGCATGAAGGAGAGGTCGAAGAACAGGATCCGCGCGCCGGGTTCATCCGTGAGGCGGACGAGCGCGTCCGGGTGCCGGTCGGGGTCGAGGGCGACGAGGCGGATGCCGGCGGCGGCCGAGGCGAGCGCGAGCTCGACGGCGCGGTGGCCGTTCCAGGCGAGCGACGCCACCCGGTCGCCCGGCCGGACTCCGGCGGCCCGGAGCGCGCCGGCGAGACGCCGGACGCGCGGCGCGAGGGCGGCGCCGCCGAGGCGATGCAGGTCGCCCTCGACCCGCCATGACACGATCTCGCCGATCGGGGGCGGCGCGTAGGCGGTCCCGTCCATGGCCGGTCCTCCAGGGGTTGGCGCCGTCAGGGCACGAGAACGGTGGCGCCGACGGTGCGGCGTGACTCGAGGGCGCGGTGCGCCTCGGCGGCGTCGGCGAGGGCGAAGGTCTGGCTCGGCTCGCTGGCGATCTGCCCGGCGAGCACCCAGTCGAAGACCTCGCGCGCCATGTCGAGCATGTGCGACCGCGGGGTGGCGTAGTGGATCATCGCCGGGCGGGTGACCCAGATCGAGCCCTTGACGGCGAGGAGCGTCGTGTCGATGACGACCGGCCCCGAGGAGGTGCCGTTGCTGACCAGAACGCCGCGCGGCTGCAGGCTGTCGAGCGAGGCCATCAGGGTGTCCTTGCCGACCGAATCGTAGACGACCGGCACGCCCTTGCCGTCGGTGATCTCGCGCACCCGGCTGGCGATGTCCTCGCGCGAGGTGACGATGACGTGGGCGCAGCCGTTGGCGCGGGCGACCTCGGCCTTCTCGTCGGTGCTGACGGTGCCGATCATGGTGACGCCGAGGGCGCGGGCGATCTGGCTGGCGATGGTGCCGACCCCGCCGGCGGCGGCGTGGTAGAGGATGGTCTCGCCGGCCGCGAGCGGGCGGACCTGGCGGAAGAGGTACTGGGCGGTCATGCCCTTCATCATCAGCGTCGCGGCGGTCGAGTCCTTCACGCCGTCGGGGATCGGGATGAGCACGTCGGCGGGCATCACCCGCACGTCGGCATAGGCGCCCTGGGGCCCGAGGAGGTAGCCGACCCGGTCGCCGGGGCGGATGTCGGTGACGCCGGGGCCGACCGCCTCGACGACGCCGACGGCGTCGGAGCCGAGGCCGTTCGGCAGCGGCATCGGGTAGCGGCCGGTGCGGAAGTAGACGTCGATGAAGTTGACGGCGACGTAGGTGTGGCGCACCCGCGCCTCCCCCGGCCCGGGCTCGCCGACCTCGACCTGCTCGAGCCGGAGCACTTCCGGGCCGCCGGTTTCGTTGATGCGGATGGCGTGGGACATGGGGGTTCCTCCCTGTGGTGGCGCGGCGGTCAGGCGACCGCCGCCACTCCGGTTTCGAGTTCCGAGATCAGGTGCTCGGCCATCGGCCATTCGCCGAAGCCCGAGGCGGGGTTGAGGTGGCCGACCGCGCCGAGGTCGACGAGGCGGGAGCCCCAGTTGCGGGCGAGCGCGGCCACGCGCTCGTAGTCGCCGAGCGGGTCGTTGCGGCTCGCCGCGACGATGCTCGGGAAGGGCAGCGGCCGGCGCGGGACCGGGAGCCAGCCGCCGGCCTCGAGCTCGGCGATGGTCGGATAACCCGCGGGCATCGGCCGCTCGAAGTCGGGCGGCGTCGCGAGCAGTGCGCCGAGGACGGGGCGGCGGGTCTGCTGCGCCCAGTGGGCGAGCATCACCACGCCGCCGCTGTGGGCGACGACGACGAGCGGTCCCTCGACCGCCTGCGCCTCCCACTCGATGGCGGCGGTGCGCGCGGCGCAGTTGAGGTCGGTACGGCCCATCGGCGGCACGGTGCGGACCCTGGGCAGCCGCGCGCCGAGCACTGTCTGCCAGTGCTCGGCGACGTGGTCGCGAAGGCCCGGGACGATGAGGACGGTTGTCCCGGACATCGCTGCTTACTCGGCCGCGTGCTGCCACACGCCGCGCTGGCCGGGCACCCGGTTGGGGGCGAAGCCGTTGCGGGCGAGGGTCTCGTCGGCCGAGCCGTAGAACTCGCCGAGCCGGTAGATGCGGCGCGCTTCCTTGCCGGTGGCGATGTCGCGGCCGAACTCGCGGGCGATGCGGACGATCTGCTCGATCTGGCCGACGGTGCCGAGCTTCTCGGTGCGGCTCTGGTTCCAGATGTTGTCCTCGATGCCGACGCGGACGTGCAGGCCCATGGCCATCGCCATCATGTTGACCGGCAGGACGTTGAGCATCGACGACTCGAGGGTCAGGACGGCGCCGTCCGGGGTGCCGCGGACGAAGTTCGCGAGGTTGTAGATGTTCGGGGCGTCGAAGCCGCCACCGATCGCGACCCAGGTCAGGATCAGCGGCACGTTGCAGACGCCGCGGCGCATCATCCGCTCGACGGTCTCGAGCTGGGTGATGTTGGCGAGCTGGAAGTGGGTCTGGATGCCCTTCTCCGACAGGCGGCGGATGTGCTCCTCGACCCACTCCGGGCCGGCCGGGACGGTCATCTCGCGGTAGGCCTGGTAGAGCACCGGGTCGGCGATCGTGGTGCCGGCGATGTCGGCGTCGTTCATCTGCTCGACGATGTTCATCTGGTTGGTGTTGATCGCGATCGTCACCTGGTCCGGCGCCGGGGTCAGCTCGGCGAGCATGTGCCGGGTGTCGTCCGACAGCCACTTGGCGTCGGCGCCCTCACCCTCGGGGGCGAAGGAGATCGAGCCGCCGACCTGAAGGATCATATCGGGCACCGCGACGCGGAGCCGCGCCAGCAGCTCGTTGTACATCGACAGGCGCTTGGAGCCCTTGCCGTCCAGCTCGCGGACGTGGAGGTGCAGCACGGTCGCGCCGGCGTTGTAGCAGTCGACCGCCTTCTGGACGTGCTCGTCCATGGTGACGGGGATGTCCTCGGGGAAGTCGGCGGGCATCCACTCCGGGCCGTAGGGCGCGGCGGTGATCACGAGCTTTTCCTGGTTCTCGGGGAAAAGCGATCCATCCATGAAGTTCATGGTCGTTCCTTTCGGGGTCTGGTGTTCGGTGGCGGGGTTCGGGAAGGCCGGTCAGTAGGGCAGGTCGCCGATGATGCCCGCGCGCTCCATCTTCCGGTGGCAGGGCGGGTAGTCCATCACGGCGTAGTGCTGGGTCGCGCGGTTGTCCCAGAAGGCGACGCTGTTCGGCTTCCACCGCCAGCGCACCTGGAACTCCGGCACGAAGGCCTGGGAGACGAGGTAGTTGAGCAGCTGGCTGGCGCCGGGGGCGTAGTCCTGGCCGAAGCGCACGTTCTCCGCCGTGTGGAAGTTGGTGAAGTGCGTGGTGAAGGCGTTGACGAAGAGCACCTTCTCGCCGGTCTCGGGATGGGTGCGCACCACCGGGTGCTCGGCGTCCGGGAACTGCGCCTTCAGGGCCAGCCGCTTCTCGATCGGCATCGCGGCGCCGAAGGTGGCCTCGATGCTGTGGCGGGCGCGGAGGCCGGCGATCTGGGTCTTGACCCCCTCCGGCAGCCGCTCGTAGGCCGCGGCCATGTCGACCCACATCGTGTCGCCGCCGACCTCGGGGCACTCGACGCAGCGCAGCACGCAGCCGAACGGCGGCTTGTCGCGCCAAGTGGCGTCGCTGTGCCAGGCGTTCTCGTAGCGGTCGTTCGGCGAGTCGGGCGACTTGTAGATGCGCACGAGGCCCGGGTGGTCCGGGTCGCTGCCGGCGACCGGATGATCCTCGAGCTCGCCGAAGTGGCGGGCGAAGGCGACGTGGTCGGCGCGGCTGATGTCCTGGTCGCGGAAGAACAGCACCTTGTGCCCGAGCAGCAGGGCGCGGATCTCGGCGATCAGGTCGGCGTCGCGCGCGGCCGCGCCGAGGTCGACGTTCAGGATCTCGGCGCCGATCGTGCAGGTCAGCGGCTCGACCCGGATCGCGGAGAGCCGCGCCGCGCCCGGGACGCTGGCGGGCGCCGCCGGCTTCGTTCGGGTGTCGGTCGCTATGGTCATCGGGTTTCCTCCTGTTTCTTCCGGTTCGACCCGGGGCGCGTTCCCCTGTCGGCCGGCTTCGTGAGAGGAAGATAGGAGACGGCCGGGGTGCGGCGCCCCCCCCTTGCAGAGGGGGGTGGGGTGGTCAGGCCGGCGCGAGGATGCCCATCAGGCGGGCCCGCGAGACCACCTGCTTGCGGGTTCCGGCGCTCAGCTTGGCGAAGAGGTTCTTCACGTGCCATTTGACGGTATCCTCGTGGATGTTCATCGTCAGGCCGATTTCCTTGTTCGACAGGTTGCGGGCGAGGAGCTCCACGACCTCGCGCTCCTTCGGGGTCAGCGCCGAGGACCGCGCGACGAGGTCGGCGTCGAGCCCGGGCGCCCCGGGGGTGGGCCGCGCCGGTTCCGCTGGCGCGGGGCCGGCGTCCCCGGCGCGCGCCGCGATCCGCTCGATCCGCTCGCCGAGGAGCGGGTGCGCGGCCTCGAAGGCCCGCGTCAGGCCGTAGACCCGCGCGAGCTCCACCGCTTCCTGCGCCAGCGCGCTGCCGTCCTCGCCCCCGAGGTGCATGACCAGCGCCCGGAAGCCCAGCGTCTCGATGAAGAGCCGCTGCCGCTTGCCGGCCCGCGCCGCGTCGTTGGCGCGCTCGAACGGCGCCCGTGCCGCCTTCCAGTCGCGGGCGGCGATCGCGGCATAGCCTTCGGCCATGTCGCGATAGACGGTGACGCCGTTCCACCAGAGCGGCCCGCGGCCCGCACCCTCCACCGCGAGCAGCGCATCGATCCGCGCCAGCAGCCCCCGGCAGGTCTCCGCCCGGTAGCGTCGCGCGTGCAGCAGGATCTGCTCGCCGAGGCTCGCCACCTTCAGGCGCGGCATTCCCCGCTGCTCGCCGACGGCGTAGAGCGCCTCGAGCAGGTCGAGGGCCCGTGCCTCGCTGCGCTCCGCGGCGATCCGCGACAGCGCGCGGAAGGCGAGGAGCACCGCCTCCGGCATCCCGCTCCGCTCCAGCACGTCGAGCCGGTTGGCGAGCGCCAGCTCCGCCTCCTGCGGCTGGCCGCGCACCCAGAGCGCCGCCGCGAGCAGCGCGGCCAGCATGCAGGAGAAGGGGTTGCGCCGGCCGAGGTCGGCGTCGGCCTGCAGCAGCGCCGGCCGCAGGATGCGCTCGGCGAGCAGCACCTGTCCCTCCCAGAGGTAGCTGAGCCCGATGATGAACTCGCTCCAGCGCGTGAGATAGACCGGCGCCGCCTCGCCGCCCCCGGCCGGCGCCTGCTGCTGGCGGAGCCGCGCCATCGCCGGCTCGCCGTCGACGAGCGCGCGGAAGGCCGAGCGGTTGGCATGGATCTTCAGCAGCCAGGGGTCGGTCAGCGGCGGGTCGACGGCCCAGGGGTCGTGCAGCGCCGCGAAGCGGTCGGGATCGTCGGCGAAGATCGCCGCCGCGCCCCGCACCAGCGCGCACTCGCAGCGCAGCTGGTCGTCGAGGTCGTCGCGGGCCAGCACCCGCGCCACCAGGCGCTCCGCCTCCTCGTGCCGCTCGCTGATCGCGAAGGACCAGGCGGCGGCGAGCAGCAGCCGCGGCCGGGCGTCGGCGGCGGCGTCGGGGATGATGTTGAACCAGTGCTGGACCTCGTCGAGCCGCCCGTGCGCCATCAGCTGCTCGTAGAGGCTCCGCTCCGCCAGCTCGCAGGCCCAGTCGCGCCGTCCCGCCGCCAGCGCGTGCTGCGCCGCCGCCGTCCCGAAGCCGTTCGTCGCCAGCCACTCGGCCGCCCGCAGGTGGACGGCGACCCGCTCGTCGTCGGCGAGCGATGCCAGCCGCTCGCGCAACGCCTCCCGCGCCAGCGCGTGCACCCGGAGCCAGTCGCCCTGCTCGCCGGCGAGGACGACGGGCGTCGCCGCGGCGATCCGGCGCAGGCGCTCTCCGGCGTCCGGCGTGCCGCCGACCGCGGCGGCGAGCCCGGGGGTGAGGTAGTCGAGCACCGACAGCCGGACGAGGAGCGCGAGGTCCGCCGGGTCGAGGTTGGCGAGCAACATCGCGACCAGCCGGTGCTGCAGCGACCCCGACTGCCGCAGGAGCGCCTCGGCAGCCGCCTGCGGGTCGCGGTCCGCCGCGACCACGGCGAGCGCGAGCTGCAGGCCGAGTGGCCAGCCGTCGGCCATCTCGTGCAGCCGCACCGCGACGCCCGCGTCGAAGTCCGCGCCGAAGCGCTGGCGGACCAGCCCGATGGTCTCGTCGACGTCGAAGCGCAGTTCGACCGCGCCGACGGTGACGCATTGCCCATAGGCGACGAGGTCGTCGAGGCTGCTCGGCGCCGCGCCGCGCATCGCCACGAGCATGCGCAGGTTCGGCGGCAGGTTGCGCAGGAGGTAGGCGAGCGCCTCGAAGGACGCCGCTGGCAGCCGCTGCGCGTCGTCGAGCATGAGCACGGTGTCGAGCGCCGAGCGCGCCACCTCGGCCATCCAGTCGGTCAGCCCCTCCACCGGGTCCGGCGGAGCCGCCAGCAGCGCCTCGCCGAAGCTCGGCCGGAGGGCGGCGTCGCGAAACGCGATGACGAGGCTGCGCAGCAGCCGTTGCGGCGTGTCGGCCGAACCGGCCGTCAGCCAGAGCACGATCGCGCCGGTGCCGAGGCTCTCCCGGCGCCACTGCGCCAGCAGCGAGGTCTTGCCGTAGCCCCCCGGCGCCCGCACCAGCACCGTCGGCACGTCGCGGAACCGCCCGGCGCCGAGCAGCAACCGCGGCCGGTGGAGCAGGTCGCGCTGGACGCGCGGCGCCGTGACCTTGAGCGCGAGCCCCGCCGGCGCCTCGAAGCTGTCCGAGCGCTCGGTCGCGGTGAGTTCTCTGTGCTCCATGATGCTACCGGGGCAAGAGGTGCCGGGCGTGCGAGTGGCGTCCGTGTCCAACGTCGTAGCGGATTCTGACGTGGCGGTCCAATGGCTCGGGCCGTCGGACCAATCCGGGGAGCACGACGTCGACTGGTTCGCGACAACCCGGCGCGTGAACCGACCGTTCCGTTGCCGCGCCACGAACGGCGGCTCTCCATGTCCACGGACTATCTTCCAGCCCTGCGCCCATCCCGCGTCGCCTGGAACGAGGGCCGTATCGCCGGCCAGAAGCGCCCCCTGCAACCGCAACGCGTCTGGTCGATCCGCGTGCGCCTCGAGATGGCCGACAGTCCGCGCGACCTCGCGCTCTTCAACATGGTGATCGGCCGCAGGCTGCGTGGGTGCGACCTCGCGGCGGGGCGGGGTCGGGAGCGTGCCTCGATCACCGCGACTTCACGATGCCGGAGAAGCCGGCGATGGCGAGCAGGCTCAGGGCCCAGCCGGCGATGTTCTGGACGTAGAGGTAGAGGCGCCCGGCGAGGCCGGTGCGCGTGCGGAT
Organism: uncultured Rhodovulum sp.; assembly: GCA_964511815.1. Taxonomy (GTDB): domain Bacteria; phylum Pseudomonadota; class Alphaproteobacteria; order Rhodobacterales; family Rhodobacteraceae; genus Amaricoccus. The sequence goes on along the minus strand of CAZEGY010000076.1, from coordinate 199 downwards.
GTCGGGGACCCGCGGACGTCGCGCCGCCGATCCAGCCGAGGACGAGGAGGCCGGCCTGCGCCTGCACGGCCACGGCGAGCCGGTAGGACCAGAGCGGCCAGGCCGACGCCCGCCAGCGCGCCGCCTCGACGACCGGCGGCAGGCGCAGGGCCGGCCACGCCCCGCGGCGGAGGAGGCCGGCCATCAGCGCCACCGCGAG
>CAZEGY010000075.1:0-11532 GCA_964511815.1 uncultured Rhodovulum sp. | reverse complement strand
TCGGCCTCTCCCTTACCAAGGGAGTGCTCTACCCCTGAGCTACGGCAGCGAGTCGACGCCCCGCTGCATAAAGAAGGGATCGCGGTACTTCAACGGGCTTTTCGCCGCGATCGTCGCGAGAGCGCCGCCCGATGCGCCCCGGCGCGCCCCCGGCCTTCGCGCGTGCCGGCAACGCCCCGCCGCCGGCGCGCGCCGCCCGTTCGGCCGCGCGCGGCTGGGTTCTGGACCGCGGCCGCCCCTTCGGATAGGACACATCCATGCGCGAGCCGCCCGTACCCGCCGGCAAGGACCGGGACGACAGGACCCGGCCCGAGCGCCTCGCGGCGGCGCTCCGGGCCAACCTCGCACGCCGCAAGGCCCAGCGGCGCGCCCGCGCCGCGGCCCCGGACGACGGCGAGGACCGCGGCGACGACGACGGCGAAGAGCGGACCGGCACGAACGAGGGATGACAGACGACACATGGACAGCATTCTCGTCCGCGGCGGCCGCCGCCTCCAGGGCTCGATCCCGATCTCGGGCGCCAAGAACGCCTGCCTGACGCTGATGCCGGCGGCGCTGCTGACCGACGAGCCGCTGACGCTGACCAACGCCCCGCGGCTGTCGGACATCCGCACCATGTCGGCGCTGCTCGAGAGCCTCGGCTGCGAGGTCGCGAGCCTCCAGGGGGGGCGCGTCCTCGTCATCGGCACCGAGGCGATCGCCAACCACCGCGCCGACTACGAGATCGTCCGCAGGATGCGCGCCTCGATCCTCGTGCTCGGGCCGATGCTCGCCCGTGACGGCCACGCCGTCGTCTCGCTTCCCGGCGGCTGCGCCATCGGCGCACGGCCGGTCGACCTCCACCTCCGCGGCCTCGAGGCGCTCGGGGCCGAGCTCGACCTCCGCGACGGCTACGTCCACGCCAAGGCCCCGAGCGGGCTCAGGGGCGCGCGCTTCGAGTTTCCCTTCGTCTCGGTCGGCGCCACCGAGAACCTGCTGATGGCCGCGACCCTCGCCCGCGGCACCACCGTGCTCGGCAACGCCGCCCGCGAGCCCGAGATCGTCGACCTCGCCCGCTGCCTGCGGCGCATGGGCGCCCAGATCCAGGGCGAGGGCACCGACACCATCGAGATCCGCGGCGTCGACCGGCTCGGCGGCGCGACGCACCCCGTCGTCGCCGACCGCATCGAGCTCGGCACCTACATGCTCGCGCCCGCGATCACCGGCGGCGAGGTCGAGCTCCTCGGCGGCAGCCGCGAGCTCGTCGCCGCCTTCGCCGACAAGCTCGAGGAGGCGGGCATCGCCGTCGAGGCGACGAACGCCGGGCTCCGCGTCGCCCGCGCCAACGGCCACGTCTCCGCCGTCGACGTGACGACCGCCCCCTTCCCCGGCTTCCCGACCGACCTCCAGGCGCAGATGATGGCGCTCCTCGCCCTCGCCGACGGCGTCAGCCACCTCGAGGAGCGCATCTTCGAGAACCGCTTCATGCACGCGCCCGAGCTCATGCGCATGGGCGCCCGCATCGACGTCCACGGCGGCACCGCCACCGTGACCGGCGTCGACAAGCTCCGCGGCGCCCCGGTGATGGCGACCGACCTCCGCGCCTCGGTCAGCCTGATCCTCGCCGGCCTCGCCGCCGAGGGCGAGACGCGGGTGGCGCGGGTCTACCACCTCGACCGCGGCTACGAGCGCGTCGAGGAGAAGCTCTCGGCCTGCGGCGCCGAGATCGAACGCATCCACGAGGCGGCATGAGCGCCGAGACGCCCGGCGGAGATCACGTCGAGGACGCCCGCTTCGAGGACGCCCGCTTCGAGGACGGGGCGGAGCGGCCGCTCCGCCTGCGCGCCGAAAGCGCCGACGATCTCGCCGTGCTCTCGGCCCTCGTCCAGGACGCGGTCGCGCAGACCGCCGAGATCGCCTGGGCGAAGCGCCACCGCCGCTTCGCGCTCCTCGTCAACCGCTTCCGCTGGGAGGACGCCCCCGCCGCCGAGCGCCAGGGGCGCGCCTTCGAGCGCGTGCAGGCCGTCCTCGCCGTCGAGGGCGTGCTCCGCGCCCGGACGAGCGGCATCGACCCCGCCGACCGCGACCTCGTGCTCGCCCTCCTCGCCCTCGTCTTCGAGCCCGGGGAGGACGGGACCGGGACGCTGCGCCTCGTCGTCGCCGGCGACGGCGAGATCGCGCTCGACGTCGAATGCCTCGACGTCTCGCTGACCGACGTCACCCGCCCCTACGAGGCGCGCGCCAGGCCGGCGCACCCGGCCTGATGTTCGAAGGCTTCTCCGACGATCTCGTCGACGCCGGCGGCGGCATCGCCATCCGCACCCGCACCGCCGGCGACGGCCCGCCGGTCCTCCTCCTCCACGGCTACCCCGAGACCCACGCCTGCTGGCACGCCGTCGCCCCGCGCCTCGTCGCGGCGGGTTTCCGCGTCGTCGCCACCGACCTCCGCGGCTATGGCGACTCGTCGAAGCCCGCCTCCGACCCCGACCACGCCACCTACGCCAAGCGGGCGATGGCCGCCGACCAGGTCGCGGTAATGCGCGCCCTCGGCCACGACCGCTTCGCCGTCGCCGGCCACGACCGCGGCGGCCGCGTCGCCCACCGGATGGCGCTCGACCATCCCGGCGCGGTGCGCCGCCTCGCCGTCCTCGACATCGCCCCGACGGCGACGATGTACGCCCGGACCGACATGGCCTTCGCCCGGGCCTACTACCACTGGTTCTTCCTGATCCAGCCGGCGCCGCTTCCCGAGCGCATGATCGGCGCCGACCCGGAGTTCTACCTCCGCACCAAGCTCTCGGCCTGGGGCGCCGGCGACAGCGGCTTTCTCGCCCCCGAGGCCGTCGCCGAGTACGTCCGCTGCTTCTCCGACCCGGCGGCGATCGCGGCCTCGTGCGAGGACTACCGCGCCGCCGCGTCGATCGACCTCGTCCACGACGCCGCCGACGGCGCCCGCAGGCTCGCGGCCCCGCTCCTCGCGCTCTGGGGCGCGAACGGCGTCGTCGGTCGCACCTACGACGTGCTCGCCGCCTGGCGCGAGAAGGCCTCCGACGTCGGGGGCCGGGCGCTCGCGACCGGCCACTACCTGCCGGAGGAGGCGCCGGAGGAAACCGCCGCCGCGCTCGCCGCCTTCTTCGCGGCCTGATCCCTCGCGCGACCCGAGGCTTTCATACGGCCTAGAGACCTGGAGAGCAGTCGTCATTCCGCCAACAGGCGGAATGACCAGCAAAGAAACCCTGCGCGCACCTGCGCGCACGCCTTCGCGGCAACGGCCGCGTCCCGCACCCTCCGCCCGTCCCCCGGCTTCGGGAGGTCGCCCGGGCGGCGAAGGCCGGCGGCGGAGGGGGGCTCGATGCCCCCCTCCACCGCAGCCCCCGGGGCTTCTCGCCCGGCGGCGGGCTTGAGACCGCTCCGGCGAACGGATAAGCCTCGCCGCGGGAGGGCCGGGATGCCGCTGTTTCTCGATACGACCGAGCCGGAGTTCGAGGCGCGCTTCGCCGCCTTCCTCGGCACCAAGCGCGAGGCCGAGGCGGGCGTCGACGCCGAGGTCGCGGCGATCATCGCCGAGGTCGCCGACAAGGGCGACGCCGCGGTCATCGCCATGACCGCGCGCTGGGACCGCCTGACCCTCACGCCCGACACCCTCGCCTTCGCGCCTGCCGAGATCGACGCCGCCGTCGCGCAGGTCTCCCGCGAGGACCGCGCCGCGCTCGAGCTCGCCGCGGACCGCATCCACGCCTACCACGCGCGGCAGAAGCCCGAGGACGCGCGCTGGACCGACCCGGTCGGCGCCGAGCTCGGCTGGCGCTGGACGCCGCTCGCCTCGGCCGGCCTCTACGTGCCGGGCGGGCTCGCCTCGTATCCGTCGTCGCTCCTGATGAACGCGATCCCGGCGCGGGTCGCCGGGGTCGAGCGCGTCGTCGTCTGCGCGCCGACGCCGGACGGCGCGGTCAACCCCCTCGTCCTCTGCGCCGCGCGTCTCGCCGGGGTCGACACCGTCTACCGCATCGGCGGCGCCCAGGCGATCGCCGCCCTCGCTTTCGGCACCGAGACCATCGCCGCGGTCGACAAGATCACCGGCCCCGGCAACGCCTGGGTGGCGGCGGCGAAGCGCCGGGTGTTCGGCCGCGTCGGGATCGACATGATCGCCGGCCCGTCGGAAGTCCTCGTCATCGCCGACGCCGACAACGACCCCGACTGGCTCGCGCTCGACCTCCTCGCCCAGGCCGAGCACGACGCCGCGGCGCAGGCGATCCTCGTCACCGACGACGCCGCCTTCGGCGCCCGCGTCGCCGCCGCGGTCGAGGCCCGCCTCGCCACCCTCGCCCGCCGCGACATCGCCGGGCCGAGCTGGCGCGACTACGGCGCCGTCATCACCGTCCGCGACCACGACGAGGCGCTGGCGCTCTCCGACCGGGTGGCGCCCGAGCACCTCGAGATCATGACCGCCGACGCCGAGGCGCTCGCCGCCCGCGTCCGCCACGCCGGGGCGATCTTCGTCGGCGCGCTCACCGCCGAGGCGATCGGCGACTACGTCGGCGGCCCGAACCACGTGCTGCCGACGGCACGGTCGGCGCGGTTCTCCTCGGGGCTCTCGGTGCTCGACTTCATGAAGCGCACGACGATCGCCCGGATGACGCCCTCGGCGCTCCGCGCCATCGGTCCGGCGGCGGCGCGGCTCGCGGCGTCCGAGGGCCTCGAGGCCCACGGCCTCTCGGTCCTCGCCCGCCTCGCGCGGCTGAACGAGGGCTGAAGCGATGGCGACGACCCCCGACGACCGCGCCCCCGACGACCGCGCCGCCGGCGACCGCGCGCCCGACGACCACGCACCCGACGCCCCGCCCGACCGGCTGATCGAGGTCACCGTCGACGAGGCCGGCCTCGCCGCCCCGACGCCCGAGATCGAGCAGGAGCGGCGGGTGGCGATCTTCGACCTGCTCGAGGACAACCGCTTCGCCCTCCCCGCCCGCGCCGACCGCGAGGTGCCCTCGGGCCCTTACCGGCTGAACCTCGCGATCCGCGAGCGCCGCCTCGTCTTCGACGTCCACGCCGAGTCCGGCAAGGCCGGCGAGTTCCACCTCTCGCTCACCCCGTTCAACCAGGTGGTGAAGGACTACTTCCAGATCTGCGAGAGCTACTTCGACGCGGTCAAGCGCCTGCCCCCCGCCCAGATCGAGGCGATCGACATGGGCCGGCGCGGCATCCACAACGAGGGCTCGCGCATCCTGCTCGAGCGGCTGGAGGGAAAGGTCGACACCGACATGGCGACCGCGCGCCGCCTGTTCACGCTGATCTGCGCGCTCATCGTCCGGGGCTGACCGTTTGGCGCCCGCTCCGCAGTCGGTGCTCTTCTGCTGCGACCACAACGCGGTGCGCTCGCCGATGGCCGAGGGCATCATGAAGAAGTACTACGGCGCCCGCATCTACGTGCAGTCGGCGGGGGTGAGGAACGACCTCGAGATCGACGGCTTCTCGGTCGCGGTCTGCGCCGAGATCGGGGTCGAGCTCGACCGCCACCGCACCCGGAGCTTCCGGGACATGGAGCAGTGGGGCGACCGCATCGACGCCTACGACCTCGTCGTCGCGCTCTCGCCCGCGGCGATGCGGCAGGCGCAGGAATACACCCGCTACCACGCCCTCGAGGTCGAGTACTGGCCGATCTTCGACCCGACCGGGCTCGGCGAGGGCCGCGACGCGCAGCTCGCCGCCTACCGCCAGACCCGCGACCAGATCGAGGGCCACATCCGCGGCCGCTTCGGGCCGCCCGACATCGAGGAGGACACGCCGGGCTGAGGCGGGACCCGGGCGAACCGGAATTCCGGCGCGGGCCGGAGGGTTGGCGGCCGTCGTGCGATCCGTCGGCCATCCGGGCGTCCGCGCTCGACGGTGCTTCGGTGTCGCAGGCGTGCGCCGCCGGAGGCCGGTTGTCGTGGCCCGCCAAGATCTTGGCAAGTAGTGCTCCTGTCCGCATTCGCCGAAACTGCGGGCGATTCCCCTTGAATTTTCTGGGCTTCGGCGCCATTTTCCGCGCGCGGACGCGCAAGCGTTTTCCGCGCGTCCCTTATTTCTGCAACTGCATCGGAATCCACATGGCCAAGGAAGAGCTTCTCGAGTTTCCCGGGGTCGTGACCGAACTTCTGCCCAATGCGACTTTCCGGGTTGAGCTCGAGAACGGCCATACCATCATCGCCCACACCGCCGGCAAGATGCGCAAGAACCGCATCCGCGTCCTCGCCGGGGACAAGGTCCAGGTGGAGATGACCCCCTACGATCTGACCAAGGGCCGGATCAACTATCGCTTCAAGTAAGGCCCGGGCGGTGCGCCCGCGCCTGATCCTCGCCTCGGCGAGCCCGCGGCGCCGCGATCTTCTCGCGCAGGTCGGCATCGTGGCCGACGCGGTCGCGCCGGCGGAGATCGACGAGCGCCCCCTGCCCCGCGAGCTTCCCCGCGCCTGCGCGCTCCGCCTCGCCGACGGCAAGGCCGGCGCGGTCTGGGCCGCGCCCGAGGACGTGGTCCTCGCCGCGGACACCGTCGTCGCGCTCGGGCGGCGGATGCTCGGCAAGCCCGGCGACGCCGCCGAGGCGGCGCGTTTCCTCGCGCTGCTCTCCGGGCGGCGGCACCGGGTCATCACCGCCGTCGCCGTCCGCCAGGGCGACCGGGGGTGGAGCCGGACCGTCGAGACCGCGGTGCGCTTCCGGCGCCTCGACGCCGGCGACGTCGAGGGCTACCTCGCGAGCCGCGAGTGGGAGGGCAAGGCCGGCGGCTACGCCATCCAGGGCCGCGCCGCCGGCTTCGTGCCGTGGATCGGCGGCTCCTACTCGAACGTCGTCGGGCTGCCGCTCGTCGAGACCCTCGGCCTGCTCGAGGCCGCCGGGATACGGCCTTGAAGGGCCGCCAGATCCTCGTCGAGCCGCTGCCCGCCGGCGGCCACGCCGCGGCGCTCGTCGTCGACGGGCGGCTCGTCGACCTGATCGTCGATCCCGAGCCCTCCGACCCGACGCCGCGGCCGGAGGCGATCTACCGGGCGGTGGCGGGGCGGCCGATGAAGGGCATGGGCGGGGTGATGGTCGACCTCGGCGACGGCCGCACCGGCTGGCTGCGCGGCCCGAACCCGCCGGCGCCGGGGCGGCCGCTGCTCGTCCAGGCGACGGGCTGGGCCGAGCCGGGCAAGGCGCCCCCGGTGACGGCGCGGGTGCTGCTCAAGGGCCGCACCGCGATCCTGACCCCGGGCGCGCCGGGCGCCAACGTCGCGCGCGGCATCCGCGACGCCGCCCGGCGCGAGGCCCTCGCCGCGCTCGCCGCCGCCGCCCTCGCCGACGCCCCGGAGGCCCTCGGCGCGATCGTGCGGACCGCCGCGGAAGACGCCGGCGACGACGACGTCGCGGCGGAGATCGCGGGCCTCCGCGCCGCCTGGGCGGCGCTCGACGCCGCCGGGGCGCCGGGCCTCGTGCGCGCCGCGCCGGGCGCGGCCGACGAGGCGTTCCGCGAATGGCATCAGCCGGGCGACGCGGTGCGCGAGGCACCGGCGGCGCTCGGCGACGCCGGCGTCTGGGACGAGGTCGACGCGCTCCGGCGCCCGGTCGTCGCGCTCGGCGACGCCGCGATGGCGATCGAGCCGACGCGGGCGCTGGTCGCGGTCGACGTCAACACCGGCCGCGACACCTCCCCCGCCGCGGCGCTCAAGGCGAACCTCGCGGCGGCGGCGGAACTGCCGCGGCAGCTCCGGCTCCGCGGCCTCGGCGGCCAGGTGACGGTGGACTTCGCCCCCCTCGCCCGCGCCGACCGCCCGCGGATCGAGCGCGCCCTCGCCGCGGCGCTGCGCGGCGACGGCATCGAGACGACGGTGCTCGGCTGGACCCCGGGCGGCAACCTCGAGCTCCAGCGCAAGCGGGCGCGGCGGCCGCTCGCGCGTTAGTCGTCCGCCTGGGCCTCGGCGCGGCTCTTGCCGCTCACCTGGAGGGCGAGGGCGGCGGCCATGAACGCGTCGAGGTCGCCGTCGAGCACGCCGCCGGTGTCGGAGGTCTCGACGTTGGTGCGCAGGTCCTTGACCATCTGGTAGGGCTGGAGGACGTAGCTGCGGATCTGGTTGCCCCAGCCGGCGTCGCCCTTGGCCTCGTGCTGGGCGGTGATCGCCTCGTTGCGCTTGCGGAGCTCGAGCTCGTAGAGCCGTGACTTCAGGGCCGCCATGGCGTTCGCCCGGTTCTGGTGCTGCGACTTCTCCGAGCTCGTCACCACGATGCCGGTCGGGATGTGGGTGATCCGCACCGCCGAGTCGGTGGTGTTGACGTGCTGGCCGCCGGCGCCCGACGAGCGGTAGGTGTCGATGCGGATGTCGTTCGAGGCGACCTCGATCTCGATGTTGTCGTCGACGACCGGATAGACCCAGACCGAGGCGAACGAGGTCTGCCGCCGCGCCGCCGAGTCGAAGGGCGAGATGCGCACGAGGCGGTGGACGCCCGACTCGCTCTTGAGCCAGCCGTAGGCGTTGGCGCCGTTGATGCGGTAGGCGGCCGAGCGGATCCCCGCCTCCTCGCCCGGGCTCTCGGAGACGAGCTCGACCTTCATCCCGTGGGCCTCGGCCCAGCGCACGTACATGCGGGCGAGCATCTGCGCCCAGTCGCAGCTCTCGGTGCCGCCGGCGCCGGCGTTGATCTCGAGGAAGGTGTCGTTGCCGTCGGCCTCGCCGTCGAGGAGCGCCTCGGTCTCCCTCTGCGCCGCGGTCTCGCGGAGCGCCCGGATCGCCGCCTCGGCGTCGGCGACGACGGCGTCGTCGCCCTCGGCCTCGCCGAGCTCGATGAGCTCCTTCTGGTCACCGAGATCGCGGGCGAGGCTCTTGTAGGCGTCGAGCGCGTCGGAAAGCGTCTGGCGGTCGCGCATCAGCTTCTGCGCCTTGGCCGGGTCGTTCCACAGCTCGGGGTCCTCGGTCATCGCGTTCAGCTCTTCGAGCCGGTGCTCGGCGGTCTCCCAGCCGAGGCGCTGGCGCAGCAGCGCGAGCGACTTCTCGATGTCTTCGACGAGGCGTTCGGTCTCGGCGCGCATGGCGGTCCCCTCAGGTCGGGCGTGGTTCTAGCGCCAGCGACGCGGAGGGTAAAGGCCGCCGTCGGGCCGCCACTCGGAGAGACCTCCGCGAAACCGCCCACACCCGTGCCGTCGCACTTTAGCATGCATGAACAGGCGGTTAACGCGCGAAGCATAGTTAAGCAATATCAGAGACTTGACCCTTGTCGCACGCGTGCGACGGCCCTGCCTCCGCGCGCATCGCGGCCGTTTCCCCGAGCCGATCGGAGCCCGCCGGCCTCAGTAGAGCCCACCGCTCGACATCGACCCGAGCGACGGGTTCGACGGCAGCGCCCGCGACTGCCCGCGGATCTGCACGCGCTCGATCTGCGGCGAGTTGCGCACGCTCTCGAAGAGCGGCACGTCGGCGCCCATCTTCCAGCCGGCGTCGACGGTCTGGCCGTAGGCGCCGATCCGCAGGTCCTGGCCGTCGCGGATGTACTCGGCCTGGACGTTCCCGCCCTCGGCGTTGTCGGCGAGGCGCTGGCCGGTGTGGCGGTCGATCTTGATGAAGTGGCCGCCGGGCGGCACCGCCCACTTGACCGGCCCCTGCCCCTTCATCGCCTCCTTGATGAACTCGACGAAGATCGGCGCGCAGAGCGTGCCGCCGAACGCGCTTTCGCCGAGGGGGCGCGGGTCGTCGTAGCCCATGTAGCAGCCGGCGACGATGCGCGGGGAGTAGCCGATGTACCAGACGTCCTTGGCGTCGTTGGTCGTGCCGGTCTTGCCGGCGAGGTTCAGCCCGAGCTGGCCGACGCTGCCGGCGCTGGTGCCGCGGCTGGCCGCGCCCTGGAGCATCGAGGTCACCTGATAGGCGGTGATCGCGTCCATCACCCGCTCGGCGTTGGAGTGGACCATCGGGTTCTCGGCGTCGCGCAGGTCGTCGGCGGTGCAGCCCTCGCACGCCCGCTGGTCGTGGCGGTAGATGGTCTTGCCGTAGCGGTCCTGCACGCGGTCGACGAGGGTCGGCGCCACCTTGAGCCCGCCGTTGGCGAGCTCGGCATAGGCGGCGACCATCTTGTAGAGGGTCGTCTCGCCCGCCCCGAGCGAATAGCTGAGCAGGCGCGGCATGTCGTCGTAGATGCCGAAGCGCTCGCCGTACTTCGCGACCGTGTCCATGCCGATGTCCTGGGCGATGCGGACGGTCATCAGGTTGCGCGACTGCTCGAGGCCGGTGCGCAGCGGCGTCGGGCCGTAGTACCGGCCGCCCGCGTTCTCCGGCGCCCAGATGCCGGCGCCGGTCATCACCTCGACGGGCGCGTCGAGGACGATCGTCGCCGGGGAGTAGCCGCTGTCGAGGGCGGCGGCGTAGACGAAGGGCTTGAACGACGAGCCCGGCTGGCGCAGCGCCTGGGTCGCGCGGTTGAAGACGCTCGACTGGTAGGAGAAGCCGCCCTGCATGGCGAGGACGCGGCCGGTCTGGGTGTCCATCGCCATGAAGCCGCCCTGGATCGCCGGGATCTGGCGGTAGCTCCAGTGGTCGAAGGCGCCGTCCTGCTCGACGGCCTTGACGAAGATCACGTCGCCGACCTTCCACAGGTCCGACGGCCCCCGCGGCGCGCGCAGGCGCTGGTTGTCGTCGCGGACCCGTGCCCAGCTCGCATCGGCGAAGGAGAGGAAGTGGCCGTCCTCGTCCTCGGGCACGCCCTCGATGCCGATCCGCGCCGCGCTGTCGCCGACCGCGAGGACGACCGAGGGGTGCCAGCCGGCGATGTCGCGCGGCACCTGGGTGCCGGAGAGCGCCCGGCGCCAGCTCGCCTCGGCGTCGGGGTCGAAGCTCGCCGGGTCGATCTCGGCGACCGGGCCGTGGTAGACCTTGATGCCGCGGTCGTAGCGCTCGAGCCCGTCGCGGAGCGCGTCCGCGGCGGTGGTCTGGAGCGTCGGATCGACGGTGGCGCGGATCGAGAGGCCGCCGGTGAAGAGCTCCTCGTCGCCGAGCTTGGCCGAGAGCTGGCGGCGGATCTCGTCGGTGAAGTAGTCGCGCGGCGGCCGGTTGGCCCACGGCGACGGCAGCTCGCCCCCCTGCACGGTGAGCAGGTCCTCGGCGCGGGCGGCCTCGGCCTCGGCGCGACTGATCTGCCCGTTGGCGGCCATCTGGCCGATCACGTAGTTGCGCCGGGCGATGGCGTCCTGCTTCTGGCGGACGGGGTGGAGGTTGCTCGGCTCCTTCGGCAGCGCCGCGAGGTAGGCGGCCTCCGAGAGCGAGAGCTCGTCGAGCGACTTGCCGAAGTAGACCTGCGCCGCGGCGGTGACGCCGTAGGAATTCTGCCCGAGGAAGATCTCGTTGAGGTAGAGTTCGAGGATCTGGTCCTTGCTCAGCGTGTTCTCGAGCCGGGTGGCGAGGATGATCTCCTTGATCTTGCGCTCGCCCGAGCGGTCGCCGGTCAGCAGGAAGTTCTTCATCACCTGCTGGGTGATCGTCGAGGCGCCGCGCAGGCGGCTGCCGTGCACGGCGCTGTCGTAGAGCGCCGCGACGATGCCGCGCGGATCGAAGC
>CAZEGY010000074.1:0-11598 GCA_964511815.1 uncultured Rhodovulum sp. | reverse complement strand
GGGCGCCTTCGGCGCGTGCCTGCGCTGCGCGCAGGTGCCTCCGGCGGGAGTATTTCTACCAAGAAGAAGGCAGGTCCGCCGGGGAGCCGGCGGATGCCGTCTGGACGGCGACCGCATTTCGGAGAGTCGTGTCGTGTGCCATGCGTTCATGTCCGTCCGCGGGCCTCTCTCAGAGGCCGAGCCCGAGGCGGCAGGCGGGGTCGGTGACCTCGAGATCCTTGTCGAGGCTCTGCTTCGGGCGGAGGCCGGACTTGGTGAGGTGGTCGTGGTAACGTTTGACCATGTCCTCCGGCGCCGCGTCCTCCTCGATGAGGGCGCGCATCGAGCGGACGATCTCGACGGGGTCCTCGGCGAAGAAGATCTTGCGGCCGAAGAGGGCGACGCGGGCGCCGTACTTCTCGGCCTGCTTGATGAGCTCGAAGGTGTCGCGGGTGGTCGAGGAGGCGCCGCCGAGGATGCCGACCACGATGTTCTCGGGGTCGTAGGCGGCGAGCGCCTCGGTGGCGGCGGGGCCGTTGTAGACGACCTTGAGGAACTCCGGGCGCTCGTGGACGGAGACGCCGGCGAGGCAGCGGGCGATGGCGTCGTTGTTGTAGGTGGCGAAGTCGGCGTCGATGGTCTTCACCTCGAACTGCGGGTTGAAGATCTCGAGGAAGTGGCGGACGCCGGCGGCGCTCGCCTCGTCGCGGAAGGCCGAATAGGCGTCGAGGGTGCGGCGGTCCTGGTCGAGGTCGTTGAAGAAGGTGACGGCGTAGAGGCCGAGGTCGGCGACCGGCTTCACCCGGTCGAGGCGGGCGCTGCGGAAGGGCACCGCCGGCAGGCGCTTGTAGTCGGCACCGCGCCAGTGCCAGATGTCGCTGCCGTCGTTGAGGCGCACCGCCGGCGTGACGTGGGTGTCGGCGTAGACGCCGCGGCGGGTCAGGTATTCCGCCGAGGAGAGCGAGGTCAGCATCACGTCGATGTCGCCCGAGGCGACCATCGTCTCCATGCCGTCGCGGTAGACCTTGATCGGGCGCATCCTGCCCGTCGGCTCGCCGCCCTCGTCGAGCTCGGGGCCGGCGGTGGCGACGCCCTGCGACATGTCGCCGTCCTTGGCGTCGGCGATGATGAAATCCTTCGCCGTGTAGCGGCCGCCGCGGATGCGGGCGAGTTTCTCGTCGAGGGTCTTGGCAGTGCGCATCGGACTTGGGCTTTCCCTGGAGCTTGCCGCTCAGGCGGCGGAGAGTTCGGGCGGCGGCACCGCCGCCCCGGTCATGAAGGAGACGACGTCCGACATCGTGCAGTCGGACGGCCGCACCACCGCGAGGCGGCGGCTGAGGCGATGGATGTGGATGCGGTCGGCGACCTCGAAGACGTGGGGCATGTTGTGGCTGATGAGGATGACCGCGAGGCCGCGCTCGCGGACGCCCTCGATCATCTCGAGCACGCGGCGGCTCTCCTTGACGCCGAGCGCGGCCGTCGGCTCGTCCATGATGACGACGCGGCCGCCGAAGGCGCAGGCACGGGCGACGGCGACGCCCTGGCGCTGGCCGCCGGAGAGGGTCTCGACCTTCTGGTGGATGTCCTGGATCGTCGCGAGGCCGAGCGCCGAGAGCTGGCGCCGCGCCTCGGCGGCCATGCGCTTGCGGTCGAGGTTCCAGAACACCTTGCCGCCGAGGCCGCCGGTGCGGAGCTCGCGGCCGAGGAAGAGGTTGTCGGCGATCGACAGCGCCGGCGAGAGCGCGAGGTTCTGGAAGACGCTCTCGATCCCGGCGTTGCGCGCCTCCATCGGGGTGCGGAAGGCGACGGGGGCGCCGTCGAGGAAGATCTCGCCGGCGTCGGGGCGGATGGCGCCGGCGAGCGCCTTGATCATCGTCGACTTGCCGGCGCCGTTGTCGCCGACGACGCCGAGGATCTCGCCGTCGCGGAGCTCGAAGTCGACGCCGTCCATCGCGACGACGCGGCCGTAGTGCTTGACGAGGCCCCGCGCCTCGATGACGGCCGTGGGTCCGGGGGCGGCGGTCACGACGACACCCTGCGGATCCACTGGTCGAGGCCGACGGCGATGATGATGAGGATGCCGACGGCGAACTCCTGCCAGAGGGCGTCGAGGCCGGAGAGGGCGAGGCCGTTGCGGAAGACGCCGACGGTCAGCGCCCCGATCAGGGTGCCGACGATCGAGCCGCGGCCGCCGAAGAGCGAGGTGCCGCCGATCACCGCGGCGGTGATCGAGTCGAGGTTCGTCGTGGCGCCCGAAGTCGGGCTGATGCCGCCGATGCGGCCGATCAGCACCCAGGCGCCGATGCCGCAGATCAGGCCGGCGATGGTGTAGACCGAGAAGAGCACCCGCCGGGTGTCGATGCCCGAGAGCCGCGCCGCCTCGGGGTCGTCGCCGGTGGCGTAGACGTGGCGCCCGAAGGGAGTGCGGTTGAGGAGGTACCAGACCGCCGCGGCGACGGCGAGGGCGATGAGCGTGCCGAGGGTGAGGCGCGCGCCGCCGACCTGCCAGGCGGTGCCGGCGAGCTGGAGGAAGGGCGCCTCGGCGGCGACCTCCTGGGCGCGGATCGTCTGGCTCGCCGAGTACCAGAGGAAGGTGGCGCCGAAGACGTTCCAGGTGCCGAGGGTGACGATGAACGGCGGCAGCCGCAGGTAGGTGACGATGAGGCCGTTGATCGCCCCGCACGCGGCGCCGGCGGCGAGGCCGAGCATGAAGGCGGCGGGGACGGGGACGCCGGCCTGCACCGCGAGCTTGCCCATGACGATCGACGACAGGATCATGATCGCACCGACCGAGAGGTCGATGCCGGCGGTGAGGATGACGAGGGTCTGGGCGACGCCGATGATCGCGATCACCGTCACCTGCTGCATGATCAGCGACAGGTTGAAGGGCGCGAAGAAGCGGCCGCCGACGACGAGGCTGAAGATCGCGACGCCGACGGCGAGCACCACGAAGGGCACGATCGTCGGGTAGTGGTGCAGGGTGTGCTGGAGCCGGCGGAGCGGCGACTTCCGCTCCAGCTCGAACTGGGCCACCGCGTCGACCGGGCCGTCCGGGGGGCCGGCGGCGTCTGGAGCGTCGCTCACTGTGGATTATCCTTCCCGCTCTGGCCTTCCCGCTCTGGCCTTCCCGCTCCGGGCCTTCCCGCTTTGGGACGGAGGACGCGCCGGGGGAGGCGCGTCCTCCGTCGTGCGGCGCCGCTTGGGGGCGCGGCGCTCAGGGGCTGAGGGGGATCAGCCCCAGCACTTGCCGAGGGCTTCCTCCGAGGTGATCGACTCGATCCCCTCGACGGGGTGGTCGGTCACGAGGGTCACCCCGGTGTCGAAGAAGTCGAGCCCCTCGGTCGGCTGCGGCTTCTCGCCCGTCTTCTTGAACTCGACGATCGCCTCGACGCCGAGCGCCGCCATCATCAGCGGGTACTGCATCGAGGTCGCGCCGATGACCCCGGCCTTGACGTTCTCGACGCCGGGGCAGCCGCCGTCGACCGAGGTCATGATGACGGAGTCGGCCTTGCCGGCCGCCTTCAGCGCCTCGTAGGCGCCGGCCGCGGTCGGTTCGTTGATGGTGTAGAAGACGTTGAGGTCGGGATCCTTCTGGAGGAGGTTCTCCGCCCCGGTGCGGCCGCCTTCCTCGGAGCCGTTGCCCCAGGCGTGGCCGACGATGCGGGCGTCGTCCTCGTCGAGGTAGCGCTTGGGATCCTTGATGTCGATGCCGAAGCCCTGCATGAAGCCCTGGTCGCGCAGGTAGTCGACGGTCGGCTGGTTCTCGAGCGCGTCGAGGAAGCCGATCTTGGCGGTCGCCGGGTCGGCGACGGTCTTGGCCGCCCATTCGCCGATGAGCTCGCCGGCCTTGAAGTTGTCGGTGGCGAAGGTCGCGTCGGCGGCGTCGGCCGGGTCGAGGGGGGTGTCGAGGGCGATGACGAGGATGCCCTGCTGGCGCGCCTGCTCGACGATCGGCGCGATGCCGGCGGGATCGCTCGCGACCATGAGGATGCCGCTGGCGCCGGCGGAGATCAGGTTCTCGACGGCGGTGACCTGGCTGTCGTGGTCGCCGTCGAACTTGCCGGCGAAGCTCTGGAGCTTGGCGCCGAGCTCGTCGGCCTTGGCCTGGGCGCCCTCGCGCATCTTGGCGAAGAAGGGGTTGGCCTCGGTCTTGGTGACGAGCCCGATCAGGATGTCGTCCTGCGCGGCGGCGGGCAGCGCGAGCCCGGCGGCGAGCGCGAGCGTGGTGGCGCCTGAAAGCAGGCGACGACCGCGGCGAGCGGTTCCTCGAGTCATATTTGTTCTTCCTCCCAAGGCGGAGTCGGTCTTTCGGCTGCCGCCCCCGCGTCCGTCGCGAAGACGCTGCTCCGCGAGGACGATGTTGACGGCTGACCCGTGCCGAAGGCAAGAGGGATTTTGGGAGAGTCCTGCCGGATTTGGAAATGTTTGAGAGAGCTTGGGGCGGTGCCCGGCGCCCGGGTCGCGCGTCGGCCGCCCGGTCAGGCGCCGGGTCAGCCGCCGCGGGCGACCGGCACCACGGTGCAGCGGACGCCGAGGCGGGCCAGCGCCTCGCCGGACTCGGCGGGGAGGGCGTCGTCGGTGACGAGCTCGTCGACGGCGGTCACCTCGCAGACCGTGCAGAAGGCGGGCTGTTTCCGGAACTTGGCGCTGGCGACGAGGACGAGGGTGCGGCGCGCCGAGCGGATCATCGCGCGCTTGAGCGAGGCGACCTCGAAGGTCGCGTCGGTCAGGACGCCGTCGGTGACGGTCCAGGCGCTCGTCAGGCAGACGTCGGCGTGGATGCCGTCGAAGAAGCGGTCGGTCGGCTCGCCGATGAGGGCCTGCGAGCCCGGGCGGATCGTGCCGCCGGGGAGGATGATTCGCCAGCGCGGCACCCCGGCGGCGAACTGGGCGATGGCGAGGCTGTTGGTGACGACGGTGAGCGGGATGTCGCGGGTGGCGGCGGCGCGCACCGCCTCCATCACCGTCGAGCTCGCCTCGAAGATCACGCACTCGCCGGGCTCGAGCCGGGCGGCGACGGCGGCGCCGATCGCCGCCTTCTCGGCGTGGTGGAGCTCGGCGTTGACCGCGGGCTCGCCCTCGAAGGCGGCGCGTTCCTGGGTGGGCAGCATGGCGCCGCCGTGGGTGCGCGCGAGGTAGCCGCCGCGGACGAGGTGGTCGAGGTCGCGGCGGACGGTCGAGAGCGACCCGCCGATCGCCTCGGCGAGCGTCTGGATCGAGGAGGCGCCGTGGGCGCGCAGGTGGTCGAGGATCAGCGCCTGGCGCTTGGCCGGCAGGAGCTCGACCCGGCCGCTGGGCTTCGTCGCCATCGTGGGATCCCGGACTGGACCGATCGGGCTCGGTCGGGGACCAGCCTTAACAGAAGCCTGCCGACGGCGGAAAGTCCGCGCTCGGGGATCGGGCTCGGGCCGGGGAAGGGCGTGACATGCTGATCGGGATCGACTGGGGCGGCACCAAGATCGAGGGCGTCGCGATGGAGGCCGACGGCCGCGAGCTCCTGCGCCTGCGCCGCGACACGCCGCGCGGCGACTACCGCGCCTGCCTCGCCGCGATCCGCGACATGGTGGCCGAGCTCGAGGCGCGGACGGGGCGGAGGGGCACGATCGGCATCGGGATGCCGGGCTCGCTCGAGCCGGTCAGCCGCCTCGGCAAGGGGTGCAGCTCGACCTGGGTGCTCGGCCAGCCGGTGGAGAAGGACCTCCGCGAGACGCTCGGGCGCGAGATCCGCGTCGAGAACGATGCCGACTGCTTCGCCGTCTCCGAGGCCGTCGACGGCGCGGGGGCCGGGCACAACGTCGTCTTCGCCGTCATCCTCGGCTCGGGCGCCGGGGCGGGGATCGCGGTCGGCGGGCGTGCCCATCACGGGCCCAACAACAGCGGCGGCGAGTGGGGGCACAACCCGCTGCCGTTCCCCGACGTGACCGAGCTTCCCGGCCGGCCCTGCTACTGCGGCCGCCACGGCTGCATGGAGACCTGGGTCTCGGGCCGGGCCTTCGAGGCCGAGCACGAGCGCCACACCGGCGAGCGCCTGCGCGCGGGCGCGATCATGGAGAGGTACCGCGCCGGCGATCGCCTCGCCGGCCTGCTCTGGGCGCGCTACGTCGACCGCGTGGCGCGCGGGCTCGCCGTCGTCGTCAACGCCCTCGACCCCGACGTCCTCGTCATGGGCGGCGGCATGTCGAACCTCGACGAGCTCTACCGCGACCTGCCGGCGAAACTCGCGTCGCGGACGTTCTCGACCGTCTTCCACACCCCGATCGTCAGGGCCGCCCACGGGGACGCGAGCGGCGTCCGCGGCGCGGCCCGCCTCTGGTCCTGAAGGAGCCTCTCCCGTGCCCGACACCGCCCCGACGCCCGATCCCGCCGTCGCCGCCCGCTTCGACTTCGCGCTCGCCCTGATCCGCGAGGCGGGCGACCACGCCGCGGGCTTCCTCGCCGACCGCGCCGCGCTGTCGATCCGCAGCAAGGGCCTCCAGGACATGGTGAGCGAGGCCGACGTCGGCACCGAGCTGCTGATCCGCGGGCGGCTGACGGCGCGCTTTCCGGGCGACGGCTTCCTCGGCGAGGAGACCGGGCTCTCGGAGGTCGATCCCGGGGCCGGGATCTGGGTGGTCGATCCGATCGACGGCACCCAGCCCTTCGTCTCCGGGCTGTCGAGCTGGTGCGTCTCGATCGCGTGGGTGAAGGACGGGCGGGTGGTCTTCGGCATGGTCTACGCCCCGGCCCGGGACGAGCTCTTCTCCGGCGGCGTCGGCTTCCCGGCGACGGTCAACGGCCGTCCGGTCGAGCGCCACCCGGGGCGGTCGATCCGCGAGGGGATCACCGCGCTCGGCTACTCGACGCGCGTCGCGCCGGAGGCGTTCGTGCCGCTGGTGGCGCGCTTCCTCGGGCAGGGGGGGATGTTCTACCGCGACGGGTCGGGGGCGCTGACGCTGTGCTACGTCGCGGCCGGGCGACTCGTCGGCTACATCGAGCCGCACATCAACTCGTGGGACTGCCTCGGCGCGCTCGCGGTGATCGAGGCCGCCGGTCTCAAGACGAGCGACTTCCTCGCCGGGGACGGGCTGCTGAAGGGCAACCACCTGATCGTCGGCAACGCCCCGGTCTATGCCGAGCTCGAGGCGATCTGGAACGGCTGACGGGCGCGTTGTCGCTTCCATATCTATGTTCTCTCGGATATATCGAATGGGTGGGCGGCGACCGTCGGGCCGGCGCGGGGCGGATCGTCGCGCTCGCGCTCGTGCCGGGGCTGTCGCTCCGGGCGATCGTCGAGGTGGTGGGCTTCGGCCGCGGCAACCGCCCGGGCGGACGCCGGCCGCACTTGCATCGACCGGGGAGGAGGGGTCATCGTGAACACCGCCACGCGCATAGCGACGGACACGCTGCCCATGCACGCGATCAGCCTCCGCATCGACCTCGCCGCCGACGGCCGCATCGGCCCGGGCAAGGTCGAGCTGCTCGAACACATCGCCAGCCTCGGCTCGATCTCGGCGGGGGCGCGGCAGATGGGCATGTCCTACAAGCACGCCTGGCTCCTCGTCGAGGACATGAACCGGGTCTTCCGCAAGCCGGTCGTCGCCGCGCAGAAGGGCGGCCAGCGCGGTGGGGGCTCCGAGCTCACCGCGATCGGGCTCGCCATCGTCGCCCGCTACCGGGCGATCGAGCGCGCCGCCGAGGCGGCGGCGGCCCCCCACATCGCCGCCCTGCGGCGGGAGATCGAGGACGGCTGAAGGGCGCCGGGGCGCGGCCTTGCAAGCCGCCGCGGTCTCGGACAAGAACGGAGTCCGGCGGTGCGCCGGGCAGGCCCGCCGCGGATGGCCGCGGCGCGGGGAACGGAGGAACCGATGATCGAGAAGCGCGCATTCTACATCGATGGCGAGTGGGTGGCACCGGCCACGCCCCGCGATTGCCCGGTGATCGACCCGGCGACCGAGGAGCCCTGCGCGGTGATCTCGCTCGGGGACGCCGCCGACACCGAGGCCGCGGTCGCCGCGGCGAGCCGGGCCTTCCCCGGCTGGGCGGCGACCCCGCCGGCCGAGCGCAAGCGCCTCGTCATGGGCATCCTCGCCCAGTACGAGAAGCGCGCCGAGGAGATGGCCGAGGCGATCAGCCTGGAGATGGGCGCGCCGATCGATCTCGCGCGGAACGCCCAGGCGCCGTGCCTGCCGTGGCACTTCAAGGGCTTCCTCGACGCCTTCGACCGCATCGAGTGGATCCGGCCGCTGCGCGCCGACACGCCCCACGACCGCATCGCGCTCGAGCCGATCGGCGTCGTCGGGCTGATCACGCCGTGGAACTGGCCGATGAACCAGGTGACGCTGAAGGTGATCCCGGCGCTCCTCGCCGGCTGCACCTGCGTCTTGAAGCCGTCGGAGGAGGCGCCGCTGTCGTCGCTGCTCTTCGCCGAGTTCGTCCACGACGCCGGACTGCCGAAGGGGGTCTTCAACCTCGTCAACGGCGACGGCGCCGGCGTCGGCAGCCAGCTCTCGGCGCACCCCGACGTCGAGATGATCTCCTTCACCGGCTCGACCCGCGCCGGCCGGGCGATCTCGCGCAACGCCGCGGAGAGCCTGAAGCGGGTGACGCTCGAGCTCGGCGGCAAGGGTGCGAACCTCGTCTTCGCCGACGCCGGCGAGCAGGCGGTGGTCCGTGGCGTCAAGCACATGTTCAACAACGCCGGCCAGTCGTGCAACGCGCCGTCGCGGATGCTGGTCGAGCGGCCGTTCTACGACCGCGCCGTCGAGATCGCCCGCGAGGTCGCCGAGGCGACGCGCGTCGGCTCGCCGCGCGAGGCGGGCGGCCACATCGGCCCGGTGGTGAACGAGCGGCAGTGGACCCAGATCCAGGGCTACATCCAGAAGGGCATCGACGAGGGCGCGCGTCTCGTCGCCGGCGGCCTCGGTCGTCCCGACGGGCTGAACCGCGGCTTCTACGTCAAGCCGACGGTCTTCGCCGACGTGATCCCGGGGATGACCATCGAGCGCGAGGAGATCTTCGGGCCGGTCTTGTCGATGCTGCCCTTCGAGAGCGAGGACGAGGCGGTGGCGATCGCCAACGACACCACCTACGGGCTGACCAACTACGTCCAGAGCGCCGACGGCGGGCGGCGCAACCGCCTGGCGCGGCGGCTGCGCGCCGGGATGATCGAGATGAACGGCCGGTCGCGCTCCTCCGGTGCGCCTTTCGGCGGGGTCAAGTCCTCGGGCCGGGCGCGCGAGGGCGGGGTCTGGGGCATCGAGGAGTTCACCGAGGTCAAGGCGATCTCGGGGTGGGACGACACGGCGGTCGACGTCGCCGCGGAGTAGCGCGGGCGTCGCCCGCGGGCGCGGTCGGGGGCGCGGCCGAGGCGGGACGGGACCGGCGGGCGGAGACCGCGCCGCGTCTCGTGCCGGCGGCCGTTTGCGGCGGCCGGTCGTCGTCGTTCAGGTTTCGAGCGGGCGGATGGTGCGGCGCTTGCGGATGGCGATGCGGCGGGCGCGGAGCGAGTCGACGAGGACGGCGAGGAAGATGATCGCCGCCATCAGGATCGGCTGGAGGTAGAGGTTGACCCCGGTGAAGACGAGGCCGGTCTTCACCGTCTGGATCAGCGTCGCGCCGACGACGGCGCCGAGCGCCGAGCCGATGCCGCCGAAGAGGCTGGCGCCGCCGAGCACCGCGGCGGCGATCACGTCGAACTCGCGGCCCTCGCCGAAGCCGGCGTCGAGCCGGCCGATCTGGGAGATGACGATGAAGCCCGCGAGCCCGGCGCAGGCGCCGGAGATGACGTAGACCCGCGCCTGCACCGAGGCGACCGGCAGGCCGGCCTTGCGCGCCGCCTCCGGGTCGTTGCCGACGGCGTAGACCTGGCGGCCGAAGGCGGTGCGGGAGAGGACGAGGTGGGAGATGAGGGCGAGGAGGGCGAAGGCGATGATCGGCATCGGCACGCCGGCGACCGAGGAGCGGCCGAAGTCGCGCATGGCGCGGTCGAAGTCGAACTGCTGCGAGCTCGTCAGGAAGGCGCCGAAGCCGCGGAAGGCGAAGAGCGTCGCGAGCGTGACGATGAAGGGAATGATGCGAAGGCCGACGATCGCCACCGCGTTGATGGCGCCGAGGAGGCCGCCGGCGAGCACCGCCACCAGGAGCCCGCCGGCGACCCCGACCCCGAGGTCGCGCATGGCGAAGCCGGCGACGAGCGGCGCGAGGTACATCACCGATCCGACCGAGAGGTCGATGCCGGCGGTCAGGAGCACGAAGGTGATGCCGATCGCGGCGATGCCGATGAAGGCCGACTGCTTGACGATGTTGCCGAGGCTGTCGGGCGAGAGGAAGCCCGGCGTCTGGGCTCCGAACCAGAGGAGCACCGCCACGAACATGAGGAGCGTCGCGTGGCGGAGCGCGAGGTCGGACAGGCGGGTCATCAGGCGACCTCCTCGCGGAAGGCCGCGGCGAGGAGCTTCTCGCGGTCGAAGGGCGGCGCGAAGGCGGCGGTGAGCTCGCCCCGGCTCATCACGAGGATGCGGTCGCACATGCCGATCAGCTCCTCGAGCTCGGACGAGATGAAGAGCACGCCGCCGCCGCCCGCCGCCAGCCGGTCGGCGAGGGCGTAGATCTCGTACTTGGCGCCGACGTCGACGCCGCGCGTCGGCTCGTCGAGGATGAAGAGCCGCGGGTCGCGCATCAGCCACTTGCCGATCACGACCTTCTGCTGGTTGCCGCCGGAGAGCGCCTTCACCGGCTGGCGGGCGATGTTCGTCGCCCGGATGCCGAGCTCGGCCCTCGCCCGCTCGGTCGCCTCGGCGTGGGCCTCGCGGTCGATCAGCGCCAGCGGCCCGCGGCCGAAGTCGCGCACGGCGACGAGCGACAGGTTCTCCGCGACCGGCGCCTCCATCATCAGCCCCTCCTCGCGGCGGTTCTCGGTGACGAAGGCGAGCCCCGCCGCGATCCGCGCCTTCGGCGGCCCGGCGAGCGGCGTGTCGCCGAGCCGCAGGGTGCCGGACGCGAGCGGGTCGAGGCCGAAGACGCCGCGGGCGAGCTCGCTCCGGCCCGAGCCCATCAGCCCGAAGAGGCCGAGGATCTCGCCGGCGCGCACGTCGAACGACACGTCTTCGAGGACGCCGGCCTGGCTCAGGCCCTCGGCGCGGAAGACGATCGCGTCGGCCGGGGTGGCGAGCCGGTCGGGGAAGAGGCCCGAGAGCTCGCGCCCGATCATCGAGCGGATCATCCGCCCGACCGGCATGTCGCGGGTCTCGCCCTCGTCGACGAGCCGCCCGTCGCGGAGGACGGCGATGCGGTCGCAGATCCGCGCCACGTCGCCGAGGATGTGGCTGATGTAGATGACCGTCCGGCCCTCGGCCTTCAGGCGCGCGATCACGTCGAAGAGCCGTGCGGTCTCGCGCGGGGTCAGCGAGGTGGTCGGCTCGTCGAAGATGATGAGGTCGGCGGCGCGGTGCAGTGCCTTGGCGATCTCGACGAGCTGCCGTTCGCCGGGGGCGAGCTCGGCGACGATGGTCTCGGGCGCGTGCTCGACGTCGAGCCGGGCGAGGAGTGCGCGCGTCGTCTCGGCGATGGCCTTGCGGTCGATCAGGCCGAAGCGGCGGGGGAAGCCGTCGATGAAGACGTTCTCGGCGATCGAGAGGTTGG
>CAZEGY010000073.1:0-11692 GCA_964511815.1 uncultured Rhodovulum sp. | reverse complement strand
CGTGGCGAAGTCGATCTCTGGTCGCCGAGCACGCGGACCTCGCATAGATCAGGCAGGATCAGCTTGCGGATGTCGTCCATCTCCGTTTCGAGATGGACGCGCTTGTCGAACATGGTCTCGCCCGGGACCTGTCCGACGCCCCCGGTGATGACCCTGCCGATCTCACCCTCGGCGTGGCAGTCGACGACGGTCAGGACCCGCCGCCAGCGCATCAGGCCACTGCCTGGGCGCCGGTGATCTCGACGAGCGAGCCGCAGATGAAGGCGGCCTCGTCGGAGGCGAGGAAGGCGACGAGGGCGGCGACCTCCTCGGGCTTTCCGATGCGGCCGAAGGGCACGAGCTTGTCGAGGTCGGCGATGGTGCGGCCGGAGCGCTTGACGCCCGCCTCCAGCATGGGGGTGTGGATCTCGCCGGGGCAGACGGCGTTCACGCGGACCTTCTGCGGGGCGTAGTCGCGGGCGAGGTTCTGGGTGAAGCTTGCCACCGCCGCCTTGGTGACGTTGTAGGCGATGTGATTCGGGGCGGGGTATAGGCCCCACTGCGAAGCGGTGTTGACGATCGCGCCGCCGCCGGCGGCGATCATGTGCGGCAGCACTGCCTGACAGAGATGGAAGATCGCATCGACGTTGATCGCAAAGCTGAGGCGCCAGTCCTCGGGGGTGAGAGCGAGCAGCGGGCCGCGGCGGTTGATGCCGGCGTTGTTACAGAGGACGTCGATGGCGCCCTCGGTGGCAATGACGTTCTCTACGATCGCGCGGCAGCCTTCAGGGTTGGAGATGTCGGACGCGAAGGCGCGGGCGGTGCCGCCGATCTCGGCCGCGGCCGCTTCGGCGCCTTCGGCGTTCACGTCGGTGATGACGACCTTCGCGCCCTCGGAGGCGAAGCGGCGGGCGATGGCCGAGCCGATACCGCCGGCGGCGCCGGTGACGATGACAGACTTACTTTCGAAGCTCACGGGGGATTCCTCTCAGCGTAGATAGCTGCCGCCATTCACGTCGAGCACGGCGCCGTTCAGCGAGGCTTGGCTCGGGCGGAAGGCGAAGGCGGTGATCTCGCCGACCTCCTGCGACGCGGCCATGGCGCCGATCGGGATGCCGGCGAGCGCCGCGGCCTCGCCGTGCTCGGCGATATAGGCCTCGGCCATCTCGGTGCGGACCCAGCCGGGGGCGAGGGCGACGGCGGTGATGCCCTCGTGGCCGTGGCTGAGCGCGATGGACTTCGTCAGGTTGATGAGCGCGGCCTTGGAGGCGCCGTACGCCATGGCGTTCGAGGTGTAGCCGCGCTGGCCGGCCCGGCTCGCCATGTTGACGATCCGGCCGCCGCCGTGCTTGCGAAAATGCAGGATCGCGGCGCGGCAGAGGTCCACCGCGGCGAAGAAGTTCACGCGGAACTCCCGCTCCCATGTCGCCTGCCACTCGGCGGGCGGCGCGTCGACCGCGACCTCGGAGCGGATGCCGGCGTTGTTGACGAGGCCGTGCAGCGTTCCGGCTTCGGCCTCTGCCGCCTGCCAGAGCGCAGTGGCGCCGGCGCGATCGGAGAGGTCGGCGGCGAGAACGAAGCCCCGGCCGCCGGTCTCGGCGAGGACGGTCTCGGCGGCGGCGCGGTTGCGGCCGCAGTGGATGCCGACGCGGGCGCCTTCGGCGGCGAGCGCGAGGCAGATCGCCCGACCGATCGCGCCGGTGGCGCCGGTGACGAGGATGGTGCGGCCGGAGAGAGCCGGGGCGAGTGTCATAGCTCGCCCACCTGCGGTCCCCAGGTATCGGACATCGCAAAGCCGGTGGCGAACGGGTCCGCCGGGTCGATGCGCAGCTCCTGCCGGCCGAAGACATAGCCCTGGCCGGTGATGCGCGGCAGCACCGCCAGGCGGCCGCCCACCGTGGTCTCGCCGAGCGCCTCGGCGGTGAACTCGCCGCCGATAATGCTGCGCGAGATGCGCTTGTCGCCGACCTTGAGCTGGCCGCGGGCCTGCAGCACGGCGAGGTTCGCCGAGCTGCCGGTGCCGCAGGGCGAGCGGTCGACCCGGCCCGGCTTCAGCGTGGTGCAGGTGACGACCGAGCCGTCGGGCTGGTACGCGCGGAACATTACGTAGGCGATCTCGTCAAGGCTCGGGATGTCGGGGTGTACGACCGAGGCCTGCGCCGCAAGCAGCGACTTGATCTCGGTTCCGGCCTCGGCGAGGGCGCGGGCGGCCTCGGGGACGATGCGCAGCCCGATCTGGTCGACGTCGATCTGGGCGTAGAAGACGCCGCCGAAGGCGATATCGGCTGTGATCGTGCCCCACTTAGGGGTCTCGACCGGTGCGTCGAGCTGCTGGACGAAGGCCGCCACGTTGTCGAGGCTGACCGAGACGCAGCGGCCGTTCTCGCAGCGCGCCCGCGCCGTGATGACGCCGGCAGCGGTGTCGAGACGGACGAGCGTCTCAGGCTCCACCATCTTCACCCGGCCGGACTCGATCAGCGCGGTGACGACGCAGATGCAGTTGGAGCCGGACATCGGGTGCGCCCGGTCGGGCTGGAGCACGATGAAGCCGGCGTCGGCATCGGGACGCGTCGGCGGCAGGAGCAGGTTGGTGGTGTGGACCACCTGCGCCCGCGGCTCGCGGCATAGGAAGAGCCGCAGGCTCGGGTCGACGTCGTTCAGGTGGTTGAGTTTGTCGAGGACGGTCGCCCCGGGGATCTCCGGGGCGCCGCCGACGAGCACGTTGCCGCTCTCGCCCTGGCAGTGGACGAGAAGGATCTCCAGCGACTTGTCGAAGGTCATTTCAGGTACCAGCCCCAGGGCGCGTCGGAGACGAGCTTGGTGATCTGCTTGGTCTCGAGGTAGTTGGCGAGACCCCAGCGGCCGAGCTCGCGGCCGATGCCCGACTGCTTGTAGCCGCCCCACGGCGCCTCGGTGAACGTCGGCTGCGAGCAGTTGATCCAGACGATGCCGGCGCGGAAGGCGCGGGCAACCCGCTCGGCACGCGCGTCGTCGCCCGACATCACCGCCGCGGCGAGGCCGAAGCGACTGTCATTGGCGAGGCGGATCGCCTCCTCCTCGGTCTCGAACGGCCGGATGCAGACGACAGGCCCGAAGATCTCCTCGACCCAGGCGTCGCTGTCGAGCGCCATGTTGGTCAGGATCGTCGGCTTCACCCAGAAGCCGCGGTTGAAGCCCTCGTACTTGCCGCCGGTCGCGACCGTGGCGCCCTGTTCGACGGCGCGGTCGATGTGGCCAAGCACGTCCCTGTACTGGCCCTCGTTGACCAGCGGGCCGAGGAGGGTGCCCTCGTCGAGGCCGTTGCCCATCCTGATCTTCTCGGCTTCCTCGACCAGCCGGGGAAGGAGCTTGTCATAGAGCGGCGCCTCGACCAGCACCCGCGAGGTGGCGGAGCAAACCTGCCCCTGGTTCCAGAAGATGCCGAACATGATCCACTCGACGGCCTTCTCGATGTCGCTGTCGGCGAACACGATGAAAGGGGACTTGCCGCCGAGCTCGAGGCTGATCCGCTTGATGTCCTTCGCGCCGGCCGCCATGATCTGCGACCCCACGGGTCCCGAGCCGGTGAAGGCGACCTTGTCGACCTGTGGGTGCTCGACCAGGGCCTGGCCGACGACGGAGCCCTTGCCGGAGAGGATGTTGAGCACGCCCTTCGGCAGGCCCGCGGCCTCGGCGATGGCGCCGAGCTCAAGGGCGGTGAGCGAGGTGGTCTCGGCCGGCTTCAGGATCATGGTGCAGCCGGCGGCGAGCGCTGGCGCGACCTTCCAGGTGGCCATGAGCAGCGGGTAGTTCCAGGGCACGATGGCGACGGCGACGCCGAGGGGCTCGCGGACCGCCTTCGAGGTGAAGCGTGCGTCGGCGAGCTTCACCTCCTCGACCTCGCCGTCGAGCTCCTCCGCGAGGTCGGCGTAGAAGTCGAAGCAGCCGGCGGCGTCGGCGAGATCCCACTCGGACTCAGGGAGCGGCTTGCCGTTGTCGCGGGTCTCGATGCGGGCGAGCTCGGGAAGGCGGTCGCGGATGCCTTTGGCCATCGCGCGCAGGTACTTCGCCCGCTCGGCGCCGGTCATGCGCGGCCAGGGGCCGTTGTCGAAGGCCTCGCGCGCGGCCTTGACCGCGGCCTCGGCGTCGGGGGCAGTGGCTGCCGGGATGTGGTGGAACACCTCCTCGGTCGCGGGGTCGATCACCGGGAGGGTGCCGCCTTCGGCGGGAGCGACCCAAGCACCGTCGATGTAGAGTTTCGTCTGCATGATTCCTCGCGGGGCTCTGATCACGCCGCCTTCGGCCCGGAGGGGGCCTGGGTGGGTGACCGGGGTGGAGTGGATGGGGAGGGAGGGACGAGCGGGGTGGCGCCGGCCGGCACCTGGACCGCCGTGCGGCGGAGGCCGATCCGTGCCTCGCGCCAAACGGTGTAGCAGCCCGAGCCGACGATGATCGCGGCGCCAGCGAAGGTGAGCAGGCCCGGCCGCTCGCCGAAGACGACGACGGCGAGGACAAGCGCGAAGACAAGGCGCGCGTAACGCACCGGGGCGAGCAGCGACGCCTCGCCGAGCCGGGTGGCCCGGACGAGCAGGGTGTAGCCCGTCACCGTGACCGCGCCGCAGCCGAGGAGCAGCACGGCCTGCCGGACGTCCGGCATGACCGGCCGCTCGCCAAGGACAAGCGCCATCAGCACCGACGCGACGAGCAGCGCGACAAAGGCGGCGGCGGAGAGCTGCAGCGAGCCCATCCCGGCGGGAACGCGGCGGGTGACGAGATCGCGCACCGCGAAGCCCGCCGCCGCGAACACCGCCCACACCGATGCCGGCTGGAAGCCGTCGAGGCCGGGGCGGATCACCATGAGCACGCCGAGGAAGCCGAGCGCGAGCGCCGTCGAGCGCCGCCACCCCACCGGTTCCTTCAGCCAGAAGACCGCGCCGAGGGTAAGGAACAGCGGAGCCGCCTGCATGATCGCCGCGGTGGTGGAAAGCTCGGTCAGGGCCAGTGCCAGGACGATGGCGACCGACGCGATCGCCTCGGTCGCGTTTCGCATCATCACCGCCGGAGCGACCAGCGCCCGCGTCCAGAACCGCTCGCCCCGCAGCCACATGAGCCCGCCGAAGGCGATGACGCCAGTGATCGCGATGAAGCCCAGCACCTCCGAGACAGGCAACCCGCGCGCCAGCGTCTTGATGAGCGCATCCTCGATCGCGAAGACGAACATCGCGAGGGTCAGGATCGCTGCGGCGCGGAGGTTGTCGGTCATGGCTGTCGCGGTCCCGTGGCGGGTCACATGCTCCGGGTGAGGCCGCCGTCGACCCGAAGGGTCTGGCCGGTGATGTAGCTCGAGTCGTCGCTGAGCAGGAAGGCTGCGGCCTTGCCCTGCTCCTCGGCGCGGGCGATGCGCTTCAGCGCCGCGAGCTCGCCGAACTTAGCCACGTCGAGGCTGTCGGTGAACCCCGGCGCGAGGCAGTTCATGCGGATGTTCGAAGGCCCGTAGCGATCGGAATAGAGCTTGGTGAAGGAGGCGACCCCGGCCCGGTAGACGCAGGAGGCCGGGAACCAGAGCGAGGGCTCGAAGGTCGCGTAGGTGGTGACGTTGACGATCGACCCGCCACCCTGCGCTTCCATGATCGGCGTGACGAGCCGGGCCATGCGGACCAC
Source organism: uncultured Rhodovulum sp. (assembly GCA_964511815.1). Classification (GTDB taxonomy): domain Bacteria; phylum Pseudomonadota; class Alphaproteobacteria; order Rhodobacterales; family Rhodobacteraceae; genus Amaricoccus. Next base: position 6,073 of record CAZEGY010000073.1, on the reverse strand, counting down.
GAACTTGACGATCATGTCGTTCGCGAGGTCCCAGTTCTCGTCGGTGATCTCCAGCAGTTCGCCCTTCGGCGGGTTGCCGGTGTGGGTGAGGACGGCATCGATGCGACCGTAGCTCGACATCGCGAGGTCGACGATGCCCTTCAGGTCGCCGTCGCTCTGGGCGACGCCGCGGCGGGCGACGCCGCCGAGCTCGGCCGCGAGGATCTCGCAGCGTTCGGACGGCGACATGAGAGCGAGGCGGTAGCCGCGGTCGTGCATCTCGCGGGCGACGGCAGCACCGATGCCGCGGCCGCCGCCGGTGACGAGGCAAACCTTGTCGATCGTGGTCCCGGGCATGGTGGTCTCCTCAGAAGCGGTTGATGCGATAAGGATGCAGGTCGATCGGCGGCACGACCCCGGTGATGAGGTCGCCCATCAGCCGGGCGGTGGTCGCGGCATAGGTGACGCCGAGGTGGCCGTGACCGGTGGCGACGAAGACGCCGCCGGTCTTCGCGGACGGCGACATGATCGGGACGGTGTCCGGCAGCGCCGGACGATGGCCCATCCACTCGGTGAAGTCCTCGGCCCGAAGGCTCGGGAGCGCCTCCTTCGCGCGCTTCACCGTCACCTTCGCGCGGCGGTAGTCGGGGACGGCATCGAGCCCGGCCATCTCCACCGTGCCACCGACGCGGATGCCGCCGGCGGTCGGGGTGACCATGAAGGCCTTGGCCGGCCAGATGATCGAATGGCGCATGGAGATGCCAGGCGACATGATCTGGGTGTGGTAGCCGCGCTCGGTCTCCAGGGGAATCGGCTCGCCGAGCATCGCGGTGAGGCGCCCGGTGAAGGCGCCGGCGGCGAGCACCAGCTCGTCGGCGGTGATGGTGCGGCCGCCCTCGAGGCGGACGCCGGTGATGCGGTCGCTGCGGTCGAAGCCGGCGACCTCGGCCTGCTCGATGCGACCGCCGAGTGCGGTGAAGCGGTCGGCGAGGCTCGTCACCAGGCGGTGCGGGTCGCGGAGGGAGCGGTTCTGCGGGAACAGGACGGCGAGGCCGATCTTGTCGGAAAGCTCGGGCTCCAGCGCCTGGATGGCCTGTCGGCCGATCACTTCGTGCGGGAAGCCGAAGCGTTCGAGGATCTCGATGTGGTCGCGGTCGGCCTTGAACTCGGTCTCGTCGGTGTAGAGCGAGAGGCAGCCTTCCTCGGTCAGCTCGTGCTCGAGGCCGGTGTCCCGGAGGAGCGGCAGGAGGTCGTCGTAGACGCGGGCACAGAGGGCCGCCCCTTGCGCCTCCAGCTCGCGAAGCTTCGAGGGGCGGGAGGCGGCGAGGAAGCGGGCGAACCATGGGACGAGCTTCGGCACGTAGGCGGGGCGGACGCGGACCGGGCCTTCGGGGTCGAGCATCCAGCCGGGCATCTGGCGCCAGACGGCGGGGCGGGAGGCGGGCATGAACTCGGTCACGGCGATCGAGGCCATGTTGCCGTAGGAGGCGCCCATGCCGACCGGGCCGCGGTCGAGCAGGGTGACCTCGCGCCCTCGGCGCGCGAGGTCGTAGGCGATGGCGACGCCGATGATGCCGGCTCCGACGACGACGACGGTCATGCTCCGGCTCCCCCTTTTCCGGCGGTTGGCGGGCACGGTGGGCACGCGTGCCCACCGTGGTGAAGTATTGATTTTGCTGGCGTTTCCTTCGCCACGTTAACCCGATGTCAAGCTTCGCTAACCGCGAGGGCACGGGCCGGCCAGGTGAGGATCGGCGCCATCGCGTCGGCGAAGGCGGCCTTCTCCTCGGCGGTCAGCGGGCCGAACGGGGCGCGGCACTCCCCGACGGGCGTACCCTGCAACTCGCAGCCGTACTTCAGCTTCTGCACGAACTTGCCCGACTCGAGGATGTTCATCGCGGCGTAGAGCGTGGCGAACTTCGCCTTGGCGGCCTCGAGATCGCCGGCGCGCCAAGTCTGGTCGAGGTCGACGCAGGCCTTCGCCATGCAGTTGGCCGGGCCGCAAATCCAACTGTCGGCGCCCCAGAGCATGAAGTCGAGGGCAATGTCGTCGGAACCCGAGACGAGCTGGATGCGGTCCTTGTAGCGCGTCGCGATGCCGATGGCCCGCTGCAACGAGCCAGAGCTCTCCTTGATGCCGATGACGCGCGGATGGTCGGCAAGCGCGTCGAGCACGTCGTAGGAGACCTCGATGCCGTCCTTGTCCGGGTAGGAGTAGAGCACCAGGTTGACGTCGACGGCGTCGAGCACGGTCTCGAAGTGCTTCAGGAGTTCGGCGTCGGTCGGCTTGGTGTAGTAGGGCGTGGCGAGAAGGACGGTGTCGTAGCCGATCTCCTTCGCGCGCTTCGTGTTGGCGATGACCCCCGCGGTGTGCGGCGCGTTGGTGCCGGCAATCAGGATCTCGCCCGGCCTGGCGAAGTCCTTGACGAACTGGAGCACCGACTCGCGCTCCGCGTCCGACATGAAGCTGTACTCGCCCGAGGAGCCGCAGGGCACCCAGCCGGAGACGCCGGCGGCGCGAAGGTTCGTCAGGTGGGCCTCGAAGGCCTTGAAGTCGATCTCGCCGTTCACGTCGAAGGGCGTGACGAGGGCGGGCATGACGCCGGTGAGTTTCATGTCTCTGGTTCCTTTCGAGAGAAGCCGTCAGGCGGCGATTTTCTTGAGCATCTTCTGCTCGACGACGGTCACGAGCCGGGTCAGCGGGAAGGCGATGGCGAAGTAGATGAGGGCGACGAGGGAGAGCACCTCGACCGGCCGGGCGGTGTTGTTGGAGATGTTCTGGCCGATGAACATCAGGTCGGCGACGCCGACGGCGGAGACGAGCGCGCTCTCCTTGAACAGGCTGATGCAGTTCGAGAGGAGCGGCGGGACGGCACGGAGCACCGCCTGCGGCAGGACCACGTCGGTGATCTGCACCCGCCGCGGCAGTCCGAGCGCCACGCAGGCGTCCATCTGCTCGCGGCCGACCTGGCGGAGCGAGGAGCGGAATGTCTCGGAGGTGATCGCGCCCATGTAGAGGGTGAGCGCGATGCAGGCCGAGACGAAGTTCGGCAGCTCGGTGCCGAGGATCAGCGGCAGGCAGAAGAAGATCCAGAAGAGCTGGATCAGCACCGGCGTGCCGCGGAAGACGTCGACGTAGACCGTGGCGACGCCGCGCAGGATCGCGCTCCGCGAGGTTCGCACGAGGCCGGTGACGAAGCCGAGCGCGGTGCCGAGGACGACGCAGACGACGGTGATCTGGATCGTCATCCAGAGCCCGAGCGCAAGAGCGTACTGGAAGCGGGGGAGGAAGGAGAAATCGAGTTCCATGGCGCTTTACCTCACGCGGTGCCTTGCCGCCGCTCGATCCAGCCGACGACCTGGGCGACGGGGAGCGAGATGGCGAGATAGACGAGGGCGACGACCGTGAAGGTCTCGATCGGGCGGTAGGTCTCGGTGGCGACGAGCTTGCCCTGGTACATCAGGTCGGCGACGCCGACGATCGCGACCAGCGCGCTCTGCTGGAAGGTGCCGATGCCGTTGGTCAGCAGCACCGGGACCGAGGCGCGCAGCGCCTGCGGCTGGACGATGTAGCGGATGCGCTGCACCGGGCCGAGGCCGAGGGCGATGCCCGCGTCGAGATGCTCCTTCGGCACCGCCTGGATCGAGGCGCGGTAGGCCTCGGCGTTGAAGGCAACCAGGTTCAGCCCGAGCGCCATGACGCCCATGGTGATCGGGTCGAGCCAGACGTTGAAGAGCATCGGGATGCAGTAGAAGAACCAGACGATCTGGACGATCGCCGGGGTGCAGCGGAAGAACTCGACGAAGAGGGTCGCCGGCCAGCGGATGACGGCGAACCTGGAGAGCACGAGGAGCGCGAGCAGGAAGCCCGCGATCACGCCGATGATATTGGCGAAGATCGTCAGCTGGAGGGTGACGAGCAGTCCCTCCCAGAGCTTGTCGAGGTTGCGGGTGACCGCACCGATGTCGAGGGTATAGTTCATCGCGTCACGCCTTGACGTGGAAGACGCGGGTGATGAACTCGCGGGTGCGCTCTTCCTTCGGCTGGCCGAGGACCTGCTCGGGCGGGCCGTCCTCGACGACGACGCCGCCGGCGCAGAAGATGACGCGGGAGGCGACGTTGCGGGCGAACCACATGTCGTGGGTGACCATCATCATCGGCATGCCGGCCTCGGCGAGTTGCAGGATCACCGCCTCGACCTCGGCGACGAGCTCGGGGTCGAGGGCGGAGGTGACCTCGTCGAAGAGCATCAGCTTCGGGTCGAGCATCAAGGCGCGGGCGATGGCGACGCGCTGCTTCTGGCCGCCGGAGAGCTGCGAGGGGTAGGCGTCGGCCTTGTCGCCGAGGCCGAAGCGGGTGAGGATGGCGCGACCACGCTCGGACGCCTTGGCCTTGCTCTCGCCGTTCACCTTGCAGGGGGCGAGGATCAGATTCCGCAGGATCGTGAGGTGCGGGAAGAGCGTGTAGTGCTGGAACACCATGCCGATGTTGCGGCGGACCTTGGGGTCGATCTTCGTCTTCCGGCCCGGCACCGCCTGGATGTACGGCTGGCCCGCGAAGCTGACGGAGCCCTGCTGGATCTCCTCGAGGCCCATCACCACGCGGAGCAGCGTCGACTTGCCGCCGCCAGAGGGACCGATGACCACGACGCGCTCGCCGGGCTTCATCTCGATGTCGAGGCCCTTCAGGACCTGGATGGCCGGGCCGTAGCCCTTGTGCAGGTTCGTGATGCGGACGAGCGGCTCCGCCGCTGTATCAGCGTTCATCGCAGGTTCCCCCTGAGCGTGAAGAGATCGGCCGCCGGGTGTCCGGCGGCGACCGGGCTGGTCACTGACCGGCGATGACCTGCTCGGCGGCCTTCTCGATCAGCGCGTCGACGTGGCCGGTAGCCACCTTCTCCTCGAGGAAGATGTCGACGACGGCCACGTCGGATGCCGAGAGGCCGTGCGGCAGGCCGAACGAGACGCCCTGCTTGGCGAGAGCGGGTTCGGGGTTGAAGCCGACCATGTCGGGGTTCTGCTGGGTGAAGAGCAGGTTGGTGTCGGACGCATCGACCAGGATGTCGGCGCGGCGCGACATGAGCGCGAGGCGGGTCTCGTCGTTCGACGGCAGGCGAAGGAGCGTGGCGTTCTTCACGGCGGCCGAGATCGCCTTGTCCTGGGCGGTGCCGGACATGACGGCGATGGTGACGCCGGCCTGGTCGACGTCGGCGACCGAGACCGGGTTCTCGGGGATCTTGGGGTTCGCCTGATTGTAGACCAGCGAGATCTGGTACTCCATCGCCGGGATCGAGAAGTTCACCGCCATGGCGCGGATCGGGGTCCGGTTCAGCGCCAGCGACATGTCCCAGCGGCCGGCCTGCAGGCCCGCGACGATGTTGTCCCAGGTGGTGTCGACGAACTGCGGCTCGACCTCGAGCACCTCGGCGAATTCGCGACAAAGGTCGGCGAAGAAGCCCGAATACTCGCCGGTGGCGGGGTCGCGCATCACGTAGGGCGGGGCGACGGCGGCCCCGCAGCGCAGCGCGCCGGCGGACTGCACGCGCTGCCAATAGCTCGCGCCGTCCTGAGCGTCGGCGGTCCCGGCGAGCACGCCCGCGGCCAGAGCGGCGGCGGCAAGCGGGCGAGCAATCTTGGTCATCAACATTCGGGTTCTCCCTGTGCTGGAGCGTGGTCGGATTTTATCGGGCCACGCGGCCCGTCAGGCGACTCGGTGTCGGCATGATGTCGACGCATAGCTGTTAACCGACACGGTGCCGACACGTCAACACAAAAATATTCCGTGTCGACACGACGCGCCTCGGCTGCTACCGTTTTCGGCAGAGTGGCGCCTATGGAGGCAGGTCAATGGATGTCGAGGTCGAGCCCAGGCGAACGAAGGGCACCGGCTGGAAGTACGCTTACGAGACCATACGCAATGAGATCCTCGCGCTGACACTCGAGCCCGGGGCCCTGCTCGACGAGACGACGCTCGCCGACCGGTTCAACATGTCGCGGTCCCCGGTGCGCGAGGCGTTGATCCGGCTCGCCGGCGACGAACTCGTGGTGACGCTCTCCAACCGGTCGACAATCGTCGCGCCGATCGACATCATGA
>CAZEGY010000072.1:0-11755 GCA_964511815.1 uncultured Rhodovulum sp. | reverse complement strand
GGCAAAATTGGCGGAAGCGGTGGGATTCGAACCCACGGACGGCTTGCACCGTCGGCGGTTTTCAAGACCGCTGCCTTCAACCGCTCGGCCACGCTTCCCCGGGGCGGCGGTCCCGTGCTTAGCCGTGGCCGGCGCGCGCGTCCAGACGCCGTGCGCGGCCGGCGGCGGACGCGGGGCTTCCCCCGGGGCATCGGGGAGGCTAGATCCTCGCGACCGGCAGGAGGGAACGGCGAGTGCGGGAGCGGCGGAGACGCGGGTCGGCGACCGGGATCGGGGTCCTCGCGCTCGCGCTCGCGCTCGCGGCCTGCGGCGAACGCCCCGCCGAGGACGAGGGCATCCGCATCCGCTTCGAGGACCGCCCCGCCCCCGCGGCCTTCGAGCGCACCGGCGGCGCCGTCCGCGACGGTCCCGACGGCGCCCCCGGCCTCTGGGCGGCGGTCCCCGGCCTGCCGCGGCCGGAACGCGCCGAGATCGTCAACCTCGACACCGGCGACCGCGCCACCGTCGCGCTCTTCCGCACCTCGGGCACCACCATCCGCGTCTCGAACGAGGCCGCCGACGCCCTCGGCATCGCCGATGCGGCGGCGCCGGTCCGGGTGACGGCGCTGCGCAGCGTGCCGGAGATCGACTAGCGGGCATGAACAACCACAGGTAGATTTTGACTTCGCCCGGCCCGTGGACTATTCGGAGGGCGAGGCCTTGCGGCCGTTCGCTCGGGAGCCCGCCATGCCCCTCAGACCCGCCGGCGTCGCCTTCGCCGCCCCCTTCGCCGCCGGCCTCGCGCTCGTCCTCGCCGCGGCGGTGGCCGCCCCCGCCGCCGGCGCCTTCGAGTCGGGCGCCCGACAGGCGCTCGTCGTCGACGACGGCACCGGCATGGTGCTCTTCGAGAAGGAGCCCGACGAGCAGCTCCCGCCGGCGTCGATGTCGAAGCTGATGACCCTCTACCTGCTCTTCGAGGCGCTGCGCGACGGCCGCGTCACCATGGCGACCGAGTTCGACGTGAGCCCGCGGGCGCAGTCGATGGAAGGCAGCCGGATGTTCGTCGAGGCGGGCACGCGGGTGCCGGTCGAGGCGCTGGTCCAGGGCATCGTCGTCCAGTCCGGCAACGACGCCTGCGTCGTCGTCGCCGAGGGGCTCGCCGGGACCGAGGCGGCCTTCGCCGCGCAGATGACCCGGCGCGCCCACGACCTCGGGATGACCGGCTCGGCCTTCCGCAACGCCTCGGGCCTGCCCGAGGACGGCCACCACATGAGCGCCCGCGACCTCGTGACGCTGGCGCGCCGCCTCATCGACGATTTCCCCGAGTACTACCCCTACTTCAGCGAGACCGAGTTCACCTGGAACGGCATCACCCAGCCGAACCGCAACCCGCTGCTCAAGCTCGGCCTCGGCGTCGACGGGCTCAAGACCGGCCACACCTCGGAGGCGGGCTACGGCCTCGTCGCCTCGGCGGTGCAGGACGGGGAGCGGGTGGTGTTCATGGTCGGCGGGCTTTCGAGCGAGCGCGCCCGCGCCGACGAGACCGCGGCGATCGTCAAGTGGGCGTTCGGCAGCTTCGAGACCGTGCGCTTCTTCGCGAAGGACGCGACGGTCGCGACCGCCGACGTCTGGCTCGGCGCCGCCCCGACGGTGCCCCTCGTCGCGCCCCGCGACATCCGCATGCTGGTGCCGCGCAGCGAGCGCGCCGGGCTGAAGGCGCGGGTGGTCTACGACGGCCCGCTCGAGGCGCCGCTCGCCGCCGGCGACCGGGTCGCGGCGCTCGTCGTCGACGTGCCGGGGCACCCGCCGGTCACCTTCGACCTCGTCGCCGGGGCCGACGTGCCCCGCGGCGGCATCGCCGTCCGCATCGGCGCCGCGGCGAAGCTCGCCCGCGACCGCGCCCTCGGCGTGCTCTCGCGCGACTGAGCCGGCGCGCACGCGGGGGATCGGCCGAGGACATGAAGGGCGGAACGACGGGCGGAACGACGGGGGCATGACCGGGCGCTTCATCAGCTTCGAGGGCATCGACGGCTCGGGCAAGTCGACGCAGGTCCGCGCCCTCGCCGCCCGCCTGCGCGCCGCGGGCGGCGCGGTCGTCGAGACCCGCGAGCCCGGCGGCTCCGCCGGCGCCGAGGCGATCCGCCGGCTGCTCGTCGAGGGCGAGACCGGCCGCTGGTCGCCCGAGACCGAGATCCTGCTCTTCACCGCCGCGCGCCGCGACCACCTCGAGCGGACGATCCGCCCTGCCCTCGCCGCCGGCGCCACCGTCCTCACCGACCGCTTCGCCGATTCGACCCGCGTCTACCAGGGCGTCGCCCGGGGCGAGCTCCGCGCCACCGTCGACGCCCTCCACGCCCTGACCATCGCCGCCGAGCCCGACCGCACCGTCATCCTCGACCTCGACCCCGGCCTCGCCCTCGCCCGCGGCCTCGCCCGCGGCGGCGCCGAGGACCGCTTCGAGCGCTTCGGCCCCGACTTCCAGGCGCGCCTCCGCGCCGGTTTCCTCGCGCTCGCCGCCGAGTTCCCCGCCCGCTGCCGGGTGGTGCCGGCCGACGGCACCGCCGAGGAGGTCGCGGCCCGCGTCGCCGCGGCGGTCGCGCCATGAGCGAACCCGTCGAGCCCGACCGCGTCGACGGCGCCCCGCACCCGCGCGAGACCGTCGCCCTCTACGGCCAGGGCGTCGCCGAGGCCGCCTTCCTCGCCGCCACCGGCGGCGGACGCGCGCCCCACGCCTGGCTGCTGACCGGCCCCCGCGGCGTCGGCAAGGCGACCCTCGCCTGGCGCATGGCGCGCCGGCTGATCGCGGGCGCGGCGGGCGCCGGAGGCGACCTCGACATGGCGCCCGACCACCCGGTCTTCCGCCAGCTCGCCGCCCTCGCCTCGCCGCAGCTCTTCCTCGCCCGCCGCCCGCTCGACGACAAGGGCGAGCGCCTGCGCACCCGGATCACCGTCGACGAGGTCCGCGCCCTCAAGGCCTTCTTCCAGCGCACCGCCGCCGACGGCGGCCACCGCGTCGCCATCGTCGACGCCGCCGACGAGATGAACGACGCCGCCGCCAACGCGCTGCTCAAGATCCTCGAGGAGCCGCCGCAGGCCGCGACCCTCGTGCTCGTCAGCCACCAGCCCGGCGGCCTCCTGCCGACCATCCGCTCGCGCTGCCGCGTCCTCCGCCTCGCGCCGCTCGGGGGCGACGACCTCGCCCGCGCCCTCGCGGGAGCCGGCCACGCCCCCGACCCCGCCGACGCGGCGGCGCTCGCCGCGCTCGCCGGCGGCTCGGTCGCCGCGGCGCTCGGCCTGACGACCGGCGACGGCCTCGCGCGCTACGACGAGATCGCCGCCCTCCTCGCCACCACCCCGCTCGACCGCCGCCGCGCCATCGCACTCGCCGACGCCGCCGGCGGCCGCGACGGCGCCGCGCGCTACGCGCTGACCCTCGACCTCGTCCGCCTCGCGCTCTCCCGCCTCGCGCTCGCCGGGGCGGGCGCCCCCGTCGCCCCGGCGTCGCAGGCCGAGGCCGCGCTCCACGCCCGGCTCGGGGCGACGCCGGCGCAGGGGCGCCTGTGGGCGGCGCTGGTGCCCGAGCTCGTCGCCCGCACCGCCCACGCGCGCGCGGTCAACCTTGACCCCGCCCAGGTGATCCTCGATACCTTCCTCCAGATCGATGCGGCGGCCGCCGAGGCGCGGGCTCACGCTGCCTGACCCCTCGAGCCCCACGTCCGCGATGACCCCTGCCGCCCTGCCCGTCCCGCTGCCCGCCCACGTCGACAGCCATTGCCACCTCGACTTCCCCGACTTCGAGGGCGAGCGCGACGCCGTCGTCGCCCGCGCCCGCGCCGCCGGGGTGACGCGGATGGTGACGATCTGCACCCGCCTCCGCCAGGCCCCCGCGGTGCGGGCGATCGCCGAGGCCCACGACGGCGTCTTCTGGGCCGCCGGCACCCACCCGATGCACGCCGCCGAGGAGCCGCTCGCGACCGTCGACGCCCTCGTCGCCCTCGCCGGCCACCGCAAGTTCGTCGCCATCGGCGAGACCGGCCTCGACTACCACTACACCGCCGATTCGGCGGCGATCCAGCAGGAGAGCCTGCGCATCCACGTCGAGGCCGCGCGCCGGACCGGCCTCCCCCTCGTCATCCACGCCCGCGACGCCGACGACGACATCGCCCGCATCCTCGGCGAGGAACACGCCGCCGGCCCCTTCGCCTGCGTCATGCACTGCTTCACCTCGGGCCGGGCGCTCGCCGAGACCGCCCTCGCCCTCGGCTTCTACCTGTCGATCTCGGGGATCGCGACCTTCCGCACCGCCGAGGCGCTCCGCGAGATCTTCCGCGCCGCCCCGCGCGACCGGCTGCTCGTCGAGACCGACAGCCCCTATCTCGCACCCGTCCCCCACCGCGGCAGGCGCAACGAGCCCGCCTTCACCGCCGACACGGTGCGGGCGATGGCGCCGCACCTCGGCATGGAACCGGACGAACTCGCGACGCTGACCGCCGCGAACTTCGACCGCCTCTTCACCCGGGCCACGGCATGAGCGCGACGACGCGGGTGATCGTCCTCGGCTGCGGCTCGTCGGCCGGGGTGCCGCGCATCGGCGGCGACTGGGGCGCCTGCGACCCGGCGAACCCGCGAAACCGCCGCAGCCGCTGCTCGATCATCGTCGAGCGCACCACGGGCGGCGGCACGACGCGGGCGCTGATCGACACCACCCCCGACCTGCGCGGCCAGCTCCTCGCCGCGAACGTCGGCCTGCTCGACGGCGTCGCCTGGACCCATTCGCACGCCGACCACCTCCACGGCATCGACGATCTCCGTACCGTCGTGCAGAACCGCCGCTCCCGCCTGCCGGTCTGGGCCGACCCCGAGACCTCCGACCTCCTGCTCACCCGCTTCGCCTACGTCTTCGTCCAGCCGGCGGGCAGCCTCTACGCCCCGATCCTCGACCTCCGCACCATCGACGGCGCCTTCGAGATCGACGGCGCCGGCGGCGCCATCCGGCTCGAGCCCTTCCAGGTCGTCCACGGCCGCATCGACGCCCTCGGGTTCCGCATCGGCGACTTCGCCTATCTGCCCGACGTGTCCGCCATTCCCGAGGAAGCATGGCCGGCGCTCTACGGCCTCGGCACCTTCATGATCGACGCGCTCCGCCACAAGCCGCACCCGACCCACGCCCACCTCGCGCTGACCCTCGAGTGGCTGGCGCGGGCGGCACCGCGCCGCGCCATCCTTACCGACATGCACAACGACCTCGACTACGCGACCCTCGCCGCCGACCTGCCCGCCGGCGTCGTCCCCGCCCACGACGGCCTCGTCTTCGAGATCGGGGGCTGACGGCGCGCCTTGGTCCTCACCGTCCTTCTCGTCGTCCTGCCGGTCTTTCTCGTCATCGGCGCCGGCTGGCTCGCCACCCGCTCGGGCATCTTCTCGGCGAGCGCCGTCGACGGGCTCATGGTCTACACCCAGAGCTTCGCCGTTCCCTGCCTGCTCTTCCGCGGCCTCGTCGACCTCGACCTCGGCGCCGCCTTCGACCCCGGCCTCCTCCTGTCGTTCTACACCGGCGCCACCATCGTCTTCGCCGCCGCCGTCACCCTCGAGCGCCGGGTCTTCCGCCGCCGTCCGGGCGAGGCGGTGGCGATCGGCTTCGGGGCGCTGTTCTCGAACTCGGTGCTCCTCGGCCTGCCGATCATGGCCCGCGCCTACGGCACCGACGCCCTCGCCCCCAACTTCGCGATCATCTCGATCCACGCGCCGTTCTGCTACCTCGTCGGCATCACCGCGATGGAGATCGCCCGCGCCGACGGCGCCACCCTCGTCGCCACCGCCCGCACCATCGCCCGCGCCGTCTTCCGCAACGGCCTGATGATCGCCCTCGCGCTCGGCTTCGTCGTCAACCTCGCCGGCATCCCGCTGCCCGCCCCGGTGCGCAGCGCCGTCGAGATGCTCGCCGACTCCGCCCTCCCCGCCGCGCTCTTCGCCCTCGGCGGGGTCTTCACCCGCTACGCGATCCGCTCGTCCCTCGGCGAGGCCGGCACCATCGCCACGCTCTCCCTCCTCGTCCACCCGGCGATCGTCTGGGTGCTCGCGACCCAGGTCTTCGAGCTGTCGGAGGGGTTCGTGCGCGGCGCCGTCGTCACCGCGGCGATGGCGCCCGGGGTCAACACCTACGTCTTCGCCAGCCTCTACGCCCGCGGACAGGCCCAGGCCGCGAGCGCGATCCTGCTCGCCACCGCCGTCTCGGTCCTCACCGTCTCCGCCTGGCTCGCCCTCCTCGGCGGCGTGCAGTAGGCCCCCCGGCCCGCCCCCTCAGGGCTCGAGCTCGACGAGCAGGTCCTTGGCGTCGACCTGCGACCCCGGCTGGACGTGGAGGGCCTTCACCGTCCCCGCCCGGTCGGCATAGAGGCCGGTCTCCATCTTCATCGCCTCGATCGTCAGCATCAGGTCGCCCGGCTGCACCGGCTGGCCGTCCTTGACCGCGACGCTGGCGATGACGCCCGGCATCGGCGCGGCGATCTGGTTCGGGTTGCCGATCTCGGCCTTCGGCCGCTTCGGGGCCTTGGCCTGCGCCTTGCGGTCGGGCACCCGCACCGTGCGCGGCTGGCCGTTCAGCTCGAAGAAGACCCGGACGTCACCGTTCTCGTTGGTCTCGCCGATGGCCTGGAGCAGGACCTCGATGGTCTTGCCCGGGTCGATCTCGATCGAGGCGGCGTCCCCGGGCTGCATCCCGTAGAAATACACCGGCGTCGGCAGCGTCCGCACCGGCCCGTAGTCGCGATGGCGGTTGAAGTAGTCGGCGAAGACCTTCGGATACATCAGGTAGCCGTTGAAGTCCTCGTCGTCGATCGCCTCGCCCTCGCGGCAGAGCTCTTCCGCCTCGGTGCGGAGCGCGGCGAGATCGGCCGCCGGCATCACCGCCCCCGGCCGCCCGGTCGAGGCCGGCTCGCCCTTCAGCACCTTGCGCTGCAACCCCGCCGGCCAGCCGCCCGGCGGCTGCCCGAGGTTGCCCCGCATCATGTCGACGACGCTCTCGGGGAAGGCGACCTCGACCCCCGGGTCCTCGACCTCGGCGCGGGTCAGCCCCTGCGCCACCATCATCAGCGCCATGTCCCCGACGACCTTCGAGCTCGGCGTCACCTTGACGATGTCGCCGAACATGCGGTTCACCTCGGCGTACATGTGCGCGACCTCGTGCCAGCGCTCCTCGAGCCCCATGCTCCGCGCCTGCGCCTTGAGGTTGGTGAACTGCCCGCCCGGCATCTCGTGCAGGTAGACCTCCGACGCCGGCGCCTTCAGCCCGGCCTCGAAGGCGGTGTACTGGGTCCTGACCGCCTCCCAGTAGTCGGAGAGCTGGCGGATCGCCTCGATGTCGAGGCCGGTGTCGCGCTCCGTCCGCCGCACCGCCTCGACGATCGAGCCGAGGCAGGGCTGCGAGGTGTTGCCCGAGAAGCTGTCCATCGCCGCGTCGACGGCGTCGACGCCGGCGGCCGAGGCGGCGAGGACGCTCGCCGCCGAGACGCCGCTGGTGTCGTGGGTGTGGAAGTGGACGGGGAGGCCGACCTCCTCCTTCAGCGTCCTGATCAGCGTGTAGGCCGCCGGGGGCTTGAGCAGGCCCGCCATGTCCTTCAGCCCCAACACGTGGGCGCCGGCGTCGCGCAGCTCCTTCGCCATCGCGACGTAGTACGCGAGGTCGTACTTCGCCCGCGCCGGGTCGAGCAGGTCGCCGGTGTAGCAGATCGCCGCCTCGCAGATCTTGCCCGAGTCGATCACCGCGTCCATGGCGACGCGCATGTTCTCGACCCAGTTGAGCGAATCGAACACCCGGAAGACGTCGACCCCCGACTCGGCGGCGCGGGCGACGAAGGTCTGCACCACGTTGTCGGGGTAGTTGGTGTAGCCGACGCCGTTCGAGGCCCGGAGCAGCATCTGGGTCATCAGGTTCGGCATCCGCGCGCGCAGGTCGCGCAGCCGCTGCCACGGGCATTCCTGGAGGAAGCGGTAGGCGACGTCGAAGGTCGCCCCGCCCCAGCACTCGACCGAGAAGAGGCCGGGGAGCATGTGTGCGTAGGCCGGCGCCACCCGGATCATGTCGTAGGAGCGCATCCGCGTCGCCAGCAGGCTCTGGTGGCCGTCGCGCATCGTCGTGTCGGTGACGAGCAGGCGCTCCTGCGCCAGCATCCAGTCGGCGACGGCCTTCGCCCCCTTCTCCTCCAGCAGCTGGCGGGTGCCGGGCGGCGGGGCGTCGGTCGGCACCACCGGCGGCTTCGGCGCCCGCGCCTCCGCCGGCGGCCGCGGGCGGCCGGCGGTCTCGGGGTGGCCGTTGACCGAGATGTCGGCGATGTAGGTCAGGATCTTCGTCGCCCGGTCGCGCGGCGCGCTGAAGTGCTGGAGCTCGGGCGTCTGGTCGATGAACTTGGTGGTGTAGCTGCCGTCGAGAAAGGTCGGGTGCTTCAGCAGGTTCTCGACGAAGGCGATGTTGGTCGACACCCCGCGTATGCGGAACTCGCGCAGCGCCCGGTCGATGCGGGCGATCGCCATCTCGGGCGTCGGCGCCCAGGCGGTGACCTTTTCCAAGAGCGAGTCGTAGTAGCGGGTGATGACCGCGCCCGAATAGGCGGTGCCGCCGTCGAGGCGGATGCCGTGGCCGGTGGCGCCGCGGTAGGCGGTGATCCGGCCGTAGTCGGGGATGAAGTTGTTCTGCGGGTCCTCGGTGGTGATCCGGCACTGGATGGCGTGGCCGTTCAGCGTCACCTCGGCCTGGCTCGCCTTGCCGGTGGCTTCGTCGAGGGTCTTGCCCTCGGCGACGAGGATCTGCGCCCGCACGATGTCGATGCCGGTCACCTCCTCGGTGACGGTATGCTCGACCTGGACGCGCGGGTTGACCTCGATGAAGTAGAACTCGCCCGACTCGCGGTCCATCAGGAACTCGACCGTGCCCGCGCACTCGTAGCTGGCCGCCCGCGCGATCTTCAGCCCGAGCGAACAGACGTACTCGCGCTGCTCCTGGGTCAGGTACGGCGCCGGGGCGCGCTCGACGACCTTCTGGTTGCGCCGCTGCACCGAGCAGTCGCGCTCCCACAGGTGGTAGATCGTCCCGTACTTGTCGCCGAGGATCTGCACCTCGACGTGGCGGGCGGCGAGGATCATCTTCTCGAGGTAGCCCTCGCCGTTGCCGAAGGCGGACTCGGCCTCGCGGCGGCCCTCGAGCACCTTCTCGACCAGCTCCTCGGGCTTCATCACCGGCCGCATCCCGCGCCCGCCGCCGCCCCAGCTCGCCTTCAGCATGAAGGGATAGCCGACCGCCTCGGCCATCCGCGCGACCTCGTCCATGTCGTCGGGCAGGACCTCGGTCGCCGGGATCACCGGCACCCCCGCCGCGATCGCGACCTTGCGGGCGGAGGCCTTGTCGCCGAGCATCCGCATGGTCTCGGCCTTGGGGCCGATGAAGGCGATGCCGGCGGCGGTGCAGGCGTCGACGAAGTCGGGATTCTCGGAGAGCAGCCCGTAGCCCGGATGGATGGCGTCGGCGCCGGCCATCTTGGCGACGCGGATGATCTCGGGGATCGAGAGGTAGGCGGCCACCGGCCCGAGCCCCTCGCCGATGCGGTAGGCCTCGTCGGCCTTGAAGCGGTGGAGGGAGAGCTTGTCCTCCTCGGCGTAGACCGCGACGGTGCGCTTGCCCATCTCGTTGGCGGCGCGCATGACGCGGATGGCGATCTCGCCGCGGTTGGCGATCAGGATCTTCTCGAACTCGGTCATGGGCGCTTCCTGGGGGCGGTGGCGACGCGAAAAGTGTTAGTGCGCCGATTGCTGCAACGCAACGACGTTGCCGCGCCGCACCGCCCTTGCACGCCGCCTTCGACCGAACGCGGGCTCCGCCCGCGAGGATGTCGGCCCGACGCCCCGAAACCCTGCTTCGGCGAGGAAGGGGCGCCGAGCATTCCCCTCGCCATCAATCCGGGCGTGGCCGACGCTGCCGGCGGCCCCGGCGTTCGTTCCCGTGGCGAAGGCTGGGGATCTCCCGGATTTCGACCGTCGGCGAAATCCGGTCGCGTCCGCCCCCGGCGGGCGGACGCGAAACGCGTCCGCGGGGCGCGGCCACGCCCGGATTGATGGCGACGGGAATGCCCGGCCCCTCTCAGAACGGGATGTCGTCCGCCGCGGTGACGTAGCGGGCGACGACGTGCTTCGTCCCGGCCTTCTCGAAGTCGATGGCGAGCTTGTCGCCCTCGACCGCGGTCACCGTCCCGTAGCCGAACTTCTGGTGGAAGACCCGGGTGCCGATCTCGTGCGCCGGCACCGCGGTCGCGTCGATCACCACGTCGCGCGCCTCCCGCGGCTGCGCCATCGGCCGCTGCCCGGCGCGCGCCTGCATCCGCTTCCAGCCCGGCGAGTTGTAGACGTCGGCCCGCGCGGCGTTGTCGGCGAGCGACGAGCCCGCGGTTGCCGCTCCCGGCGCCGCCGCGCCGTAGCCGCCGCCGTAGAGGCCGGGCGGGGTCAGCACCTCGACGTGGGCCGGCGGCAGCTCGTCGATGAACCGCGACGGCAGCTGGGACTGCCACTGGTTGTAGACCCGCCGGTTCGCCGCGAACGAGATCGTGCAGAGGCGCCGCGCCCGGGTGATCCCGACGTAGGCGAGCCGGCGCTCCTCCTCGAGCCCCTTGACCCCGCTCTCGTCCATCGAGCGCTGCGACGGAAAGAGCCCGTCCTCCCACCCCGGCAGGAACACCGCCGGGAACTCCAGTCCCTTGGCGGCGTGCAGCGTCATCACCGAGACCTTGGGGGCGTCGTCGTCCTGGTCGTTGTCCATGACGAGGGCGACGTGCTCGAGGAAGCCCTGGAGGTTCTCGAACTCCGCCAGCGCCTTCACGAGCTCCTTGAGGTTGTCGAGCCGCCCGGCGGCGTCGGGCGACTTCTCCGCCTGCCACATCGCGGTGTAGCCGCTCTCGTCGAGGATCGCCTCGGCCAGCGCGACGTGGTCGCCCCCGGCGCGCACCGCGGCGTGCCAGCGGTCGACGCCATCGACGAACTGGCCGAGCCCCGCGCGCGCCTTCGCCGGCAGGCCGCCGTTGGCGACGATCAGCCCGGCGGCGTCGACGAGCGTGACGCCGTTCGCCCGCGCGGTGCGGTTGAGCTCCTGCATCGCCTTGTCGCCGATGCCGCGCTTCGGCACGTTCACCACCCGCTCGAAGGCGAGCCCGTCCTCGGGCGACACCGCGAGGCGGAAGTAGGCCATCGCGTCGCGGATCTCCTGGCGCTCGTAGAAGCGCGGGCCGCCGATGACACGGTAGGGCAGGCCGATGGTCAGGAAGCGGTCCTCGAAGGCGCGCATCTGGTGCGAGGCGCGGACGAGGATGGCGATGCCCTCGGGCGAGACGGGGTCGAGGCCGCGCGAGCCCTGGGCCAGCGCCTCGATCTCCTCGCCGATCCAGCGCGCCTCCTCCTCGCCGTCCCAGTGGCCGATCAGCCGGACCTTCTCGCCCTCGGGGATGTCGGTCCACAGCGTCTTGCCGAGCCGCTGCTCGTTGCCGGCGATGACGCCGGAGGCGGCGGCGAGGATGTGCGGCGTCGAGCGGTAGTTCTGCTCGAGGCGGATCACCGTCGCCCCGGGGAAGTCCTTCTCGAAGCGCAGGATGTTGCCGACCTCCGCCCCGCGCCAGCCATAGATCGACTGGTCGTCGTCGCCGACGCAGGCGACGTTGCGGTGAGCGCTCGCCAGCAGCCGCAGCCACAGGTACTGGGCGACGTTGGTGTCCTGGTACTCGTCGACGAGGATGTAGCGGAA